>JAESTW010000546.1 GCA_016763395.1 Kofleriaceae bacterium | reverse complement strand
CGTCGTAGCGCCCACGAAGGTGGGTTTAACGCGATTCCCGGTGTTGTCCTCAGTGTTGTACTTGGCGGAGTGTTAGCAGCTGAGATCGCTCGTCGACTCTTGACGATGGATACGGGCAGTGAGACCAGTATCATTCTCGGTGCATCGCATTTGTGGATCGCCGCAGCGGTGTGTGCGAATTTGATTGGCGTTTTTCTGGCTCCCTTTCGACTGTTTTGGCGTCGCGATTCCAAACTGTTGGCGAGCCTCTCGATCCCCGGACAGAGTTTGTTCTCGCTGACATTGTGGCGCAGCCATCGCAGCAGCATGTTCGTCGCTTTGGCGTTGGTGGTCGGCCTCATTCCGTTTGGGGTTTGGGTTGATTGGCAACTTGCACTAAGACATCTTTTGCCTATAGGGATCGGCCTTGTTGGTAGCGCCTGGCTCGGACCTGCATTGGCGCTGGCCGCAGGTGGAGTTGTCGCCTCGGACAAAACCCAGGCAATGATCTCCAGCATGGGAGGCGAGTTTCAGGCACCGAAGACTTCTTGGCTAGGGCTTTTTCCCGGAATTGCCGCTACCGCAGTCGCCATTGCGATACTCGCCTCAGCGCCGTGGGTGTTGGGCGATCGTCCCCCTGGCGGTTCGGTCGCGCTCATAATCGGGCTGTCTGTGGGCATTTCTGCGTTGGCCATCGCGTGGGCCTTGCGTTCGGCGGCAAAGGTATTGCCTTCCGCTCTGCGCGAAGTGGCCGCCCTGGACCAGGAAATCTTGGCTCATGTCGAATTGAGCAAGCCCTCGATCTTGGAAAAACGGTTTTTTGCTGCGGTACTGCGCAGCGATGGCGCGCGTTTGGTGGCGCGAAAAGATGCCACACTTAGCCGACGTCGTTACCCTTCGCCCTACTTTCTCATTCCCTGTGGAATTCTGACTGTGTGGATCATCGCCCTGAGCCAGCCTCTGAGTTATTTGCCTTGGGCTGGGCCAATCTGGGGAGCAATGCTGGTTTATACTCTCGTGATGGCCCGGCGAGCAGAGACAGCTCCGATTGAAATTCCCGCTTTATTGCGCTCTCTCGGACTATCCAGCACTTCAGTAGCGAAGGCAAAGCGAGCTCAGTCGGGCTTGCGACTGCTTGTCATTGGCATTCTAGCTGGGGTTCCCTTGGTGTTGCGGGCGCCGCAGATGGGTAGCGCAGCGGTGTTTGTGCTCGTCAGTGCGGCCTTGGCGTTGGGTGCGACCGTGTGGTCGAACTCCAGCGCATCCTAGCCCGAAAAATTGGTGGAATTTTGCGGGCTTGGCGCAAGATTTTAGTGCCAAATCGGGCTACGATTTTAGCCGATGTCCAACCGCATAGGGAACAAGGGGAAAGTTCCACCACCTGTGCCTGCAGATGCCCGTGCGGGCACTTCGGATGGTTTTCCTCGGCCTGCGACAGCGAACACGACCGCCTCGCCCGTTGTCAGCTCTGACCTGAGCTACGAATCGGATGAGGGTACACAGCAGCTCACAAGCCCTCTGGCGATGGCGGCGTCCGAGGAGCTTAGAGATGCGCTGCGACTAGAGATTCGAGCCCTCGAAGAAGAGGGTGGGAAAACAGAAAAAATCGTCGAGCTGAATGCGCGTTTGGCACTGGTATTTTTGCATGCGCTTGGGGATGTAGATGCGTGCGTAGTGCATTGTGAGCAAGCTGGCGGACATAGTGTTGCCGGTAAAATTCTGAATGTTCTGGCACAGGGCGCAACATCGGATGAAAGTTTTGCCTTGTACTCCGAGAAATTGTTGGCGAGCGAAGGCCAAGCTGGGCCGGAGCTTAAAGCGTCACTCGCCTGTGATTGGCTATTTCGATACAATTCGCCAGAGCACGCTGCTAGGCTTCTGGGCGAGGCGCTGGCGTCCGGCCTAGGTGTACACGAAGGGGAAAGCATTCCCCATTGGGCGCTCGACACAGTGTATCCAATATCGCTCTCCATGCTGGAGCATTGGGAGGAGTTGGCTGGGTTTTACCAAGAGCGAAACTCGCCTGCTTTTGATATGGAGTTGGCCGCGCTAGCCTTCGATAGATTGGACGATTCGTCTCGAGCGATCGAACTGATTAAGTCAGTCGATTTCGATTCACCGGACATCGCGTTCTACGCTTCGAATCTTCATTCTCAAATACTTCTCAGTGAGGACGCCGCACCCTCTGTGCACGTAGAGCAACTACAGACTCGACTTGAGGCACTTGAGCTGTGGGCCAAAACCTCAGCAGAGATCAACGCGACTCGATACGCGTTGGCCCAGATGCAGGAAATGTCCGGACAGCTCGCGGAGGCCAAAGAAGCTTTCGTCGCGCTCACGACGAAAACCGGCTGGTCTACTTCGGTTGCGCAATTGTCCGCGTTGCGGGTTGCGTTCAAACAGCAAGATTGGAAGGTGGTGGTGTCGCAACTTGGGAAGCTATCGAGTCTCGCCAACGAAGCTGCTCTTGCTGTTGCTCACGGTCGTCGCCGCGCAGAAATACTTGAGTGTGTTCTCGCGAGGAAAAGCGATGCACTACAGACTTGGCAGATGATTTCTGAGAATAGACCGGAGTGCGTGGATTCTCGGCGCAACATTCTTCGCTTGTTGATCGAGAACCCGGAGCGGCTTCTCCAGCAGGTTCTCAAGCAAGCAAGTGCCGACGACCAAGAGCAACTCGGACACTGGCGTTTGGCAATTGGCATCCAAGAAACTCGTCTGGGCAATACTGATGCCGCAGCCACCTTGGCCGAACAATGTCTTAGGGCGAGTCGCCTAGCTAAAGATTCGGGACTAGTCGACGATTTGTGGACCGTGAGCCGCTTTCGAGCACTCAACGGTGACGAACTCGGCGTGGCCAAAGCGTATGGCGAGATCGTTGCGTTGCTAGGTAAAACCCCAGTGTCGGCACCGCTGACACTGGCAGTGGGATTGCTGGAGCTGAAGTCTGGTAGAGAGCCGGAAGCTATTGCTCTCTTAGAGGAATTGAGCCGAAGTGATTCAGCCGAGTTGGCGCCACTTTTGGTTCTTGCCAGCATCCACCGAAGCAACGCCAATTCGGCTAAAATGAGACAAGTTCTCAACTCGATAGCTGCTGTAGCAGTCAGTCCTGATACTCAGTTTGACGCACTCGTAGAGCTGGGTTCACTGTGTATCGAATCAAAAGACCATACAGGTGCACGCAGTAGCTTGACGCGGGCGAGTGCAATCCGTCCGAAGGATGCCAGTTTACTCGGAACTCTTGCCGGGCTCCACGAAAACAACCACGAGTGGGAGCAGGCTGTACAGTTACTACTTGAGTGTGCGGAGAGTACGGACAGCGAGTCCGAAGCGGCGTCCGCTCTAGCGCGTGCGGGAAACCTGGAGTCTGATCAGAACAGTAACCCGAGTGAGGGGATCGAGATTCTCAGGCGGGCACTGAAGCTCGTGCCGGACGACATCGAAGTGCTGCAAGCCTGTCAACGAATTTATGGCGAGCTCAAGCAGTATTCCGAGCAGTTGGCAATGTACAAAATAGAACTCGAAATTGCTCATGAGGGCAAACGCCGCCTGGCTCTTCACCTCGAAATAGGGCGAGTCTCGGCACTTACAGGCGAGCCCCCTGCCAAAACTCTCCAGGCTTATCAGCAAGCGTTGACACTAGATCCCAATAGCGAAGAGGGACTTGCAGGCCTACTTGATATCGCCCAGGGCACGAAAAATTGGAACAGTATTGCCGATGCTTTTGGCGCTGCCCAAGTCAGTTCTGGGAACTTAGAAGTTCTCGTAGACGCATGTCGGAATTTGAAGGATTGGCGGCGCTATCTAGCCGCTCAAAGACAGTACATTGACTTGGTATCACCAGCATCAACGCAGGCGCGGTTGTCCGTAGAGCTGGCCGAGGTTTGCGAGAGTGAGCTCGGGGACCAACGGGAGGCGATCGCCTGCTTGCACAGCGCTTTGGAACGCGTGCCCTCAATGTCCGCGGCACATGCGTCATTGCGCCGACTCCTGACAACCGAGCAGGCGTGGTCAGAGCTCATAGCCGCGATAGACGCCGAACTCTTGGCCCTACCCGTGTCCGAAGAGACTGCGGAAGTTCGGGTTGAGTTATGGGTGCAATTGGCTGAGTTGTACCAAAACGAACTGGACGACAACGTTCTCGCTGTAGAGGCGTTTGAGAGTGTGCTTTCGATCGATTCGGATCATCAATACGCATTGGCTCAGCTAGAAATCTTGTATTCGATGCTCAACCGAGACACCGATTTATTGCGCATCAAAGTGTTCCAACAGAACAATTTGGCGACATCGGAGTCGACCCGTCAGATCGCCGATCTGAGGGCGAAAACCGGGGATGTGGATGGCG
>JAESTW010000545.1 GCA_016763395.1 Kofleriaceae bacterium | reverse complement strand
TCGACGGTAGCTCGAATCGATTTCTTGACACACATCTTCAGCGCATGATTCACTTTCTCCGCTCTTGCTAACTTCCGCCGAAGCATTTTAACTTCGTCCAATAGCTCTTGTTGGTCATCCGACATGCATCATTTGGCCCCTAGGATCACTCCGGATAGTGTGTGGTTGATATGTATGGCGTTGAACTGCTCTCCGAAGGTACTGAACCCTATGAAATTTAGCTCTTTGAGTAGGTTCTCGACCGGCTTCTGGTGACCTGATTCGAGCATTTCTAGCCTACGCAACGTACAGTCGAAGCCGAGCGTGCAATCGATTCTCTTAAACTCGCTTTTCAGCTCCTCAACCTTGGCGCTTAGGGTTTCGACAAAGCCAACTCCCTTCGCCACAGTTAATGGCAGCCCTTCTTCGATTGCGCAGAAAAAGGTCAGGCTACCGTCTTCGTTGACTTTTTGTATCGACCGGACATACCACTCTTCGCCGATTTGTAGCATGACTGGATACTTCGAGAATACCTGAGGGACGAGCGCATCAAGCTCCAGTCCGAGAAGTTCCGCGTACTCCTCCGCTGCGGGGCCACCATCGATTTCATAGACCGTTCGGGTTTCTGGATCGGCGGAGGTAATCACCATGTCGATGTCCGAGGGTTCGAAGTGTTGTAGCTTAAAGGTCTGAAATTCTAATTTGGTCTCGACTAGGAGAAGTAACGCAACGCCGGTTCTGAACTTCCCGTCCGAATAGACTCTGGTTTCCGCGAAATTCATAGAGTCACCTGCGGAACCGCCAATGAGTGGAACTCTCTGAATAGCGGGGAACAAGTTAGCGACGACTGGCTCCTCCATTCCAGAAAGGCCGTCGATAAGAAGAACACCAAACATCTCGCTAGGGTCTAGGCAAGAGGAAAACTCCAGACCTTCTTCTAAATTCGTTGCCAGGTCTCTAGCGCGGGTGGCATCGAAGGTAGATAGGGATTCGATCAGCACGGGGTGAACCCGGAACATTTCGGAGGAGAAGCTCATTCCAACCACACCGCCAGTTTGATAGGTGGAGCCAATTTCGCCCGCCGCCGTGCAACCCACTACTGGACAGTCGAAGTGACTCTCTAGCGCCTCAGCCAATGCATCAGGGTCGTAGTCGGCCGAGCAGAAGAAAATCACACCTGCCATGTTTTCCTGGGCTAGCGCTTTGCTCAGCTCTTCTGCCGCTGCCACAGGGACGGTTGTAGAAACTTCCGCCCGCCGAATGTATTGACTCTGCTCCATTGTCTTCCCCACCTTTTCCAAAACCGTAGGCCCGAATAATTATGATCGGTCGTCGGGGCTCGGACTTGAGAGCGTGGCTCCGAGAATCAGGGACTCTCCGATCTCTGCCTACTTCAGAGTGTCGGGATAGGTAGGGTACCGAGACGAGCGTCCGCGATGGGGACACCTGATTTAAGCGGCCGCGCAGGTGCGCCTCAACGGCAGGAAGTACGTGAATTTAGCGACTTGCGCGGCGATTCAAGAAACCTCGCTGCAATCGACTAATGCTTGAGGCAACTCAGCATCTTCAGGTGTAGAGTCCGGCTGTACCCAAACACCATCGGCGCAAAAGAAAGATCGTCATGTTACGCACAAAACATTTTTCCATTCTCCTCTCTCTTGGTCTTCTAACCGTCGCAGCCTGTGGCGACGATAAGGGAAGCAGCCCCGACGCAAGGACCCTGGCTCCTGACTCTAACGTCACTGTTACCGACGCCAACGTTACTAGCCCGGACGCCAACCTCAATGCTGCAGACGCCAACGTTACTACGGACGCAGGTACTGATGCCATGATCGTACCGGACGCGATGCCGGTAGTGAACGGAGTCGACGTTGCTCGTGCTGCGGCTGACGGAGTTGTCGACCTAGCCATTGCCCAAGTCTTTGTCACCTATCTCAAACCGGCCACTGGCAACGAATCTGCTGGGTTCTTTGTCCAAGGTGTCGCCATGGGGCCAGCGCTCTTCATTGCAGTCGACCCAGCTAGCTTCACTACACCTATCGCCGTTGGCGACAACGTGAGCTTCACCATCACCGAGATGGATACCACAGGCTCGCTTCGGCAAGCTCTTAGCATCACCACTGAGGTGATTCACAGTTCTAGCAACGACCTGAGTGGCCTGGTTCAAGACGTGTCCGCAGCCGTGGACCTGGTAACCAACCTCGGCGCATACGAGAGTGAGCTTATCACAGCGCAATTCACTGTGACTCAGAGTTTTTCTGGAGCCGGAACGGGCTTCCAGGCTGGTATCATTGAGACCAGCGCTGTCACCGGGAGCACAGACCTTCGCTTGCGTTTGCCAATAACGCTGCAAGACTCGGTCGGCCTTGTAACAGGCTGCACCGTGACCGCCGGCCCGATTCCGGTCTGGCGATTTAACGCAGCGGCACAGCTCTCTGCCTTTGAACCGTCCGAGATTACCGCCACCTGTCCGGCACCGGTTGCCGTGACAACCGTTGCGCAAAGCGAAACCGAAGTTACGATTGAATTCGATCGCGGTATCGACATGACAAGCGTCATGGCAAATGGATCGCAATTCACCTTCGACGGTGGCCTGGTTGCCAGTGCAGCTAGTGTCAGTGGCCGAGTGGTTACTATCACCACCGGCACTATGGGCAGCGCGCAGCTGTACACGGTCACCATCGCAGGCACCGTCTTAGACGTGCTCGGTGGTGCGGTCGCAGCGCCGAATGACACTGCAATGTTCACTAGTATCGCCACGGATGAAGTGGTTTGTGATGATGGTATCGACGATGACCTCGATGGCTTCATCGATTGTTATGACGCTGGATGTTCCGGTGCTGCCGCTTGTAACTATCTCAGCCAGCTCTACCTCTGGGAGGTTGATGCGGACAGTGCAGGAACCAATGACGTCGAGTTCGTCGAGATTTGGAACAACACCAATGCCACGATTGATCTGGCTGCAGAAGGCTACTACTTGGTGCTCATGAACGGCGGTGACAACCTAAGCTACAGTGCCGTTGCTCTAAGCGGCATGATCCCGGCGGACGGCCTCTTCGTCGTCGGCTCAGGTAATGTTGCAGCGGATCAAGTTTTGGTAGGCAACGACATCCTGCAGCAGGGCGCTGAT
>JAESTW010000544.1 GCA_016763395.1 Kofleriaceae bacterium | reverse complement strand
GTGCGACGATGGCATCGATTGCACCACCAACGCGTGCGTGTCTGGCATTGGCCCAGGGAGTGGCTGTGACTTCTCCCCGGTCGATTCCGCGTGCGATGATACCTTTGCCTGCACCGTCAATACGTGCAACGTCACTGTTGGCTGCCAAGTGACGCTCTTCGACAATGGCGTGTGTGATGATGTTGAAACCGGTCCTGAGGTGCCCCGTCTTGAACTACACAGCGTTAGCGTGCGCCCGGAGCGCACCAAGTTGCTCGTGTAGTGACAAGAGTGCCTCATGAGACATATTCTCAGACTTGGCAAGGCTTGTTAACGTCTCAAGATTGTCCTCGGTTTGATCACCAACCTTAGTGAAGTGTTTCTCAAAGAAGCGCTCCATGTCAAAGGGTACAATATATGGAATGAGTCTAAGAACAAGGCGCAGGTTCCACGGGCGGATAAGGCGCAGTGCCAATGGTGTCTTTGTTCCCAGTCGCTTCTCGGCGATGGAGAAGGATTCGCGCATGGCAGCGTAGGATTTCTTCATCATCGGCTTGTTCTTGCGCAGAGAGACGAAACTCCAACCGACCAACTCCAGCCCTATGATCACCATCTGCAAAATCGGGCCAGCGAAGGCCGCCGATGCCGCCGTGTCCTCTACCTGTTTACTTGCCAGGCCGCCAGCCGTGAGAACTTTTACCACCTCCTTGGTCCGCACGTCCGGACCGCTAAAGGCCATCTTAGCAAGCGGCGGTATCCAATAGACCATGCCTGGGCTGGGAAGGGACTCGCCTTCGAGCGGCCCAGGATAACTCGTTAGCCCAATAAGACCAAAGACTGCGCGCTCCTTGGAAACCCGTGCCAGAACGAATTCGTTGTCCTGTAGTCCCGGACATAAGGATACCAGCGTCGCATCCCCAATAACAGCGACAAGCTCGTCGAGCCATGTCCCCTTGCGCAGTGCCGTAGACGACATACACAAGACAACGAAGTCCCACTGGGTGTTCGCGGCATCAGAAAAACTCGTAACAACATTAAAGTCGTCGAAACGAACTGGGCCCTTCGCAACCTTGCGCGTATTGAGTGGATACATCGCGAAGCCTTTGCGAGTTTCCTCCGCATAATGGGGGCGGACATAGAAGGTGACCTTGGCGCCACCAAGGTGGAAGTGCCGGCCATAGGCTTGGCCAACAGCGCCGGCTCCGATTAGAAGAACGTTCATATCCACACTTGTAGCCTAAAACTACCCAAAATCAACGTCTTCCCGAAGGTGCCCACGCGATAGCTCGACAGTATCCCGTAGCTTTCGTAGAGTCGTTAGGGTGAAGACGAGCGGGACACAGGCATTCTTTTTGGCTCTCTTGGGTGCAGTGACGCTCGCCTGTGGGGACAATACGAGGCAGAAGGTGCCTAGGCCGATGCCACCGGCCAACGACGGCATTTTTAGTTTTGCCAACGGCTGTTTTTCTATCGATGCTACCAAGCGAGGCAGTGAGAACACTCGCTGGCTTGCGCCCTCGGGGACTGATGAGTTTGAGTTTGAAGCGACATCCCAGGACGCTGGCTCGAAGTTCTTTATGCGCGCCTCCGATCTTGGCACCTATTTATTTTACGATGCCGAGAGGTATTACCTGAGTGTAGAGGAGGGCGCGTTGACCAGGGTCGACAGACTAGACTCCGACATTCTCTTACTCGACGACGAGTTCAAGTCGCCAGCAGAATGGGAGCTCCAGGTCTCGGCTCACGATGCAGAGCGCTTTCAGCTGGTTCACTATCAAACCGGACAGTATTTGGGCACGAAAGGCTTGGTTGAATCAGAAATGTCTGCTGCTGTTGTCGCCTTCTATCCCGAATCCAGTGAGAGTTGCGCGGTCTTCCCTGAGATGGAGCTCAACGCAGAGGGCACTGTGGAAAGGACTACGTGGCCGGACGGTGATGTGTACGGCTTTGTCGACACCCATGAACATCTCCTTACCAATTACGGTTTTGGCGGTGGAGGCATGTTTCACGGAGGCCCCTTTCACAGGCTCGGGGTCCAGCATGCTCTTGGTAGCTGCGAGCCCTATCATGGCGCGGAAGGTCGTCGCGACCTCATCGGCTATCTCTTCTCTGGTCTTGGCGAAGTGGACACGGATGCCTTGGTTGATGTCTTGCTCACGGGCATGACCCCAGAGTTCAATCACTTCACCGATGGCTTTCCCACCTTTGGCGATTGGCCGAGTTCCTGGGAGCACGCAACCCACCAGATGCAGTACTACAAGTGGCTTGAGCGAGCGTATCTGTCCGGGCTGCGACTCTTTGTGCAACACACCACGAGTAACTCAGTTCTCTGTGAACTAATGGAGGGTATTGAAACACAGAAGACACGCTACTCGTGCAACGATATGGTGGCCACGGATCGTCAGATCGCCGAGACCTACAATCTAGAGCGCTATATCGATGCCCAAAGTGGCGGTCCGGGGCTCGGCTGGTTTCGTGTTGTCACAAGTCCGGCAGAGGCTCGCGAGGTCATTGAAGGAGGTAAAATGGCGGTCATCCTTGGGATTGAAACCTCGAACCTCTTTGACTGTTTTCTCACCCCCCGAGTTGGCTTCGAGCCCTGTACGGCGGAGAGTATTCGCAGCGACCTCGATCGCTATCGTGAGATGGGAGTGCGAGCCATTTTCCCTACCCACAAGTTCGACAATGCCTTCTCTGCTGGCGACGGCGACAGAAATGTCGGGCAAATTGGCAGCGTTATCAACAGTGGGCACAACTCCAACTTTATCGAAGACTGCCCAGACTCTCCAACTGTCTTTGACAAGGGCAACGTAACCTTTGGTGGCCTAAACGAGCCGCGGGAAAACTATGATGACCCGGCGCAGAACGATACGAGCGCCTTTGCTAACAATCCAATTATCACTCTGATTTCGTTCTTCAGTCAGCTCATGGAACCTGCGCTTGAAGGGGATTACTGCCAGAAAACCGGACTCACCGCATTGGGAGAAACTCTGATCGTGGAAATGATGCAGCGGGGTATGCTGGTAGAAGTGGATCACCTTCCCCGTAGAGCTATTGTCCGGGCGTACGAAATTCTCGTGGAAAACGACTACCCAGCGTTGGGTACACACGGCAATAGCAATCGCGGCATGCTTTATGAGATTGGCGGCGTAGGAAAAACGGGCTTCAATGCGTGCGGAACACCGGGCGTCCCGGGTGCAATGGGAGAGCGGCTTCGCAATCGAATCCAGGAAATTACCGATGCCGGTGCCTATCCGGCAGAGGGATTCGGATTCGATCTCAACGGCTTTGCTGGCGGGCCCCGTCCGAGATTTGGTGAGGATTCCACATGCCCACAGCCGCAAGAAAACCCGGTTACCTATCCCTTTACCTCGCTCAGCGGCGACGTGACCTTTAGCGAGCCAACCCTGGGGGAGCGAAGCGTCGATTTCAGCCGCGAAGGCATGTTGCACATTGGGCTTTTGCCTGAACTCATTGAAGATGCACGACGGGATGGCGTGTCCGACAAAGAACTCGAACCGCTCTTTCGATCCGCCGAGGGATATCTTCGAATGTGGGAGCGCGCAGAGGCGCGTGCCGCCGCCATGACTCAATAACGACCGAGCCAGAGGCCCGATGAAAGAGCACCCACCCACTTGGGGAAACTTTCACTGCAAAGGCCCCGCGTCTCCTCCACAACACAATTGCGAGCGCGCCACTTGAGCGGATACTATCGAAAAATGGCAGAGCAGATAGTCCCGATCTAACGATATTCATCCCCGAGATGTTCTCATTGTGTAGAGCGCTGGACCCGACGTGTAAAAATCGCACCAGGTCAATACCTCGATGACATTGCAATGGAGTTTTTTGTAGATTGACGATCGCAGCCTAATGCACAGTGTTGCAGGTTGCCCAGTCCACTAAATGCCGTGGATTGGCAAGCTTTTGGTTGTAATAGAAAATCTGCGAGTTCTTCTGTGAATTACACTTTCTCGCATCTCAGGGCGACACTCGGTAGAACCTTCCGTTCTTTGGCCCATTATGGTAAATTTGAGGGGTAGTACATGGGGGAGAAAAGCACAGATTCCAATAAGACAGTGGCGATGACCGTCACTGCAGATGACAGGTCTGAGCGTGATATCTCCAGTTCGGCGACCGACAGTTCGGCGAACGACGGTGCGAAGGCATCCGGTAGCGCCAAGGCATCCGGTAGCGCCAAGGCATCGGGCTCTGCATGGTCGACGAGTGAAACGGACTCCTTGGAGGGAGCCATTCTGGCTGACCGCTACCAGCTCAAAGAGAAACTCGGTGTCGGAGGCATGGGCTCGGTCTACCTTGCGCAGCACATAACACTGGAGAAGCTGGTCGCTATCAAGGTATTGCACAGCGAGTATGCGCGCAAACCAGATTTGGTCCAACGCTTCTTGCAAGAGGCAAAAGCCGCGTCTCGCATTCGTCATCCCCACGTTATCGACATCACTCATTTCGGACAGACCGACGAGGGCATCGTGTACTTTGCTATGGAGTATCTCGAAGGCGAAGATCTAAGCAAAAGTCTCAAGTCGGGCCCCTTGCCCTGGGAACGCACCAAAGACATTTTCATGCAACTCTGCGATGCCTTGGCTGCTGCGCACGAAAAGGACATCATCCACAGAGATCTGAAGCCGGACAACGTTTTTCTCGTAAGTCGATCTGGAAACGACGATTTCGTCAAGCTTCTTGACTTTGGAATCGCCAAGCTCACCGACACAGCAGTAGATGGCCCCAAGCTTACCCGGACAGGAGCGCTATTTGGCACCCCTGAATACATGTCTCCCGAGCAAGCAGTGGGTGGCAAAGTAGATCTGCGCACCGACATCTACGCGATGGGCTGTATCCTCTTTCAGATGATCACTGGCAAGGTTCCGTTTCAAAGCGAAAACTTCATGGCGACTCTGAACATGCATCTTGTGATGGAGGTGCCAGAGTTCGAAGAAGAACTCGCTAAAGTCGGCGGTCCTCCGGGGATCGCGGACGTTCTTCGCAAGGCCATGGCGAAAGCGCCCGAGAATCGCTACGCCTGTGTATGCGATCTCTACGACGCGATCGAAGACAACTCGGGTGCGTACGTTCCAAAAAAACGCACTACTCGTCCGGGCTCCCACTCCCGTCCAAGCGATGTTGAGAGCCCATTTCCCAGTTCAGCCAATACACCGACAAGACTTGAACGACCGGACAAGTCTGCCGCTGCCCAGGACAAAGCCTCCACGACTCCTCTGGACAATGAGAAAGAAGC
>JAESTW010000543.1 GCA_016763395.1 Kofleriaceae bacterium | reverse complement strand
GATTGCGATGATGACGATTGCAGTAGCGTCGCCGCCTGCCAATCGCCCGAGGACACGCTTGCAGCTTGCTCGGACGGCGCGGACAACGATGGCAACGGATTCACCGACTGTGGTGACTTCAGCTGCTCAGCGTCTATGGACCAGGCAATTTTAGACTACTGCGCCAGCTTGCCCGTCGAGGACACACTCGCGAGTTGTAGCGATGGTATCGACAACGACGGCAACGGATTCACTGACTGCGGTGACTTCAGCTGTTCTCGCTCGGTAGACCAAAGCATCCTCGATTACTGTGACAGCTTGCCACAAGAAACGAGCCTCGAAGATTGTATGGACGGCGTCGACAATGACGGCAACGGATTCACCGACTGTGGCGATTTCAGCTGCTCCCAGGGCGAAGTTCAAGAGGTCCTCGACTTCTGCGCGCTAACAGCCGAATCGACTTTCGAGCGCTGTAGCGATGGCATTGACAATGATGGCAACGGATTTGTGGATTGCGCTGACTTTTCCTGCTCGCAGGGAGATGCAGCTGCCCAACAAGCCTGTCAAGAGAGTCTGGGCGCAGTGCCTTCGGACGCCAATGAGAAATGTGCCGATGGACTGGACAACGATGCAGATGGCTTCGTTGACTGCGACGACTGGGACTGTAGCAACAACCCCTTGGTGACAATCTGCACCGGAACAAAAGTCTGTGAGCTGGTCTTTTAGACCGGCGCAGATACCCCTTTTCGAATCAACGATACATAGAGAATTACACGTGGAATCAACAATGAAAAAAGCATTTCTAGCGGCACTCGCGCTGAGCGCAATTGTTCTACTTCCCGGCGCAGCCCACGCGCAGGAAACCCAATGCGACAACGGCATCGATGACGATGGCGATACCGTTTACGATTGTGGTGACGCCGATTGTGCAGACTCTCCAGTCTGCCAACCGGACGGCAATCGCGAGAACAACAACAAGCGCTGTGGCGACTGGATCGACAACGACGGCGACGGCATGACCGATTGCGACGACAGCGATTGCAATGGCATGGGAATCACCGCTTGCGAAGGCAGCTGGGATACTTTCAAGCGCCAGGCCAAGTCCGCGGCCGGCGGCAACTCCACTGCCGTCGTTAGCGACGAAATTCCAGAGCTCGGCAAAGGCATGTCCGTCGAAGATCTGATTGGCGTCGGTAGCGATGCCGATGGTGGGCGCAACAACGTCGTCTGCTCCGATGGTATCGACAACGATAACGATGGCCGGACAGATTGCGCCGATTTCGGTTGCCGTTTCGATCCAACGGTTACGGTCTGCCAAGGCGATGCCTCGTTCCGCTTCTCGGTGGTTGCTCGCGGTGAGCAGAGCTACATTCGAAGCAACAACCCGCGTTTTCGCAACGACGACGCTGTTCTTGACCCGGGCGAACTACCAGGCATCACTGACGGAATTCTCAATACCAAGATGGAGCGACTGCAGCTTCGAGTCTTCGGACCGATGCCCGGCATTGACGATTCTTTCTTCCTCTTGTCCGCTCGGGCAGAGAAGACTCCTCGAGTCAGCTTTGTCATGTTCCAGGTTCCCTTGGGCAAAAACGGACACTACCTAAACGTGAACAGCGGCGGCGGTGGCTTGACTGTCGAAGTCATTCGCTCTGCCCACAAAAACCTATTGCTTTCACCAGCGTTCTACGTCTCTAACGCCTTTGAACAGGGCAATGGCGCTGCTATCGAAGTCGGCGGTCCTATCGGCACCGGTGGTAAACTGCAGTACCGAGCTTTCGCGGCTGGCGGAACCGGACGCTTCTCGGGCAGTGTCGGTGGCGGCTTTGTCAATGATGACAACACCAACTACACTTACTCCGCTGGTGGACAACTCCAGATGAACCTCATCGGATATCACAGCCGTTGGGATTCCTCGATGCTCTTTGTTAAGTCTCCCAAGACTCTCTCGGTCTCCTTCGGTGCCAAGTACGATCAACGCTCACTCGAGCGCTACCCAGCCGCCAACATCAACGCCACCTTTAAATTTAGAAAACTCATTGTGCTGGGCGAAGCAAACGTCAAACGTGAACTCGACTTCGAGTCGATTCACGCATCCTACAACCTCAAAGTTGGTTACCTAGCAATCCCAAAGAAGCTGCTCTTGGCAGTGGACTTCGGTGAGTTCCTAGCCATCGACAAAGGCGTTGGTCCCGATGACATCAACCCAGAGCAAGAGCGCCAGTATCGGGCGGCAGCACACTACTACCTGTGGCAAAACATCGTCGTTGGCTCTCTCTACTTCTCACATCGCAACCTAGCTCCAGTTAACCCTGAAGACGGCGACGTGATTACACAAGAGCTCAAAGCAAGCATGAGCTACCGCTTTTAGGAAGCTCTGGCTGTTACATGTAACAGCAGCTTCCTAACGCTTGCTGCGCAAGCGTCTACTCTACGCGGCAAAGCCGCTCATTGCTGGTGCTCTACACCAGCGGTCTAGAATCTAGAATCAACAATTTTCGTTGCCTATCCGGCGCCTGAGCGACACCTAAAGGTAGGTGTTGGTTAGGCGCCGGTTAAGGTTTCGGTGTGCTATTGGCTGATTGCCGAACGGGGCGTACTATTGCCGCATATGCCTTTAGCTTACTCGTATTCTCAATCCTCAGTGTCCCGGAAAATATTCGCCGGATTTCTCTTTGCGGCTCTCGGAGTCTCGGCAGTGGCCTGTGATACAGACACAAGCTTGCCCGGACAATGTGCCCTCGACTTTTCAGCGCTCGTAAATTCAGATTTCGGACAGCCCGAAGTCGATGCATTGCTAGAAGTCTCTGCCAAGATTGGCGTCACTGCGACTGCGATCGACTCTGACCTAAACGCTGCCTGTAACGCGATTGCGACTGACCTTGGAGCGGCCAGCGCTCAGGATACCGCAACAGCCTGCACGAACGCTGCCGATGCTATCGATGGCGTCTTGGCCGCAAATGCCTCGGCGACCCTAACAGTACAATTCGCGCCGCCCCTATGCACCGCCAGCTTGGACGCCATGGTCCAGTGTGCCGCCGAGTGTGATGTTAATTTTGATGCCACCGCGACTCCACCGACATGCGAAGGCGGACAACTCAGCGGTGGCTGTTCCGGTTCCTGCGAAGGCAGCTGTACCGTGGCAGCAAGCGCCAGTTGCACCGGATCTTGCGATGCCATGTGCGAAGGCAGCTGCACCGGTTCGATGTCCGGCTCCTGTACGGGAACCTGTACCGGACAATGCGAGGGAACTTGCAGCGCAACAGACGCTGAGGGCAACTGCATCGGCGAATGCGAGGGAACTTGTACAGGAGAATGTAGCGGTACGGTAACGGCCAGTTGCTC
>JAESTW010000542.1 GCA_016763395.1 Kofleriaceae bacterium | reverse complement strand
CACAAAGTAGTGCCCGGCCTCGTGTACGATGATCAGAAGACCGATCGCTAATATGGCACCCAAGATAGAAAACATGTTGGCGGAGTATAGCCGATAGCGTTGCATGGCGCTGCTTCTGCCCCGCAAATGGCCGCAAAAGAGGGATTGAGGGGCATTCTCCTGCGTTTGCGTGTGATTCACTGTTACCCCAGGTTTCACTGTCGCCGAGATATCAGCGCAACCCCCAACCCGGGACGTCGTTGAGTGCAACCGCGGGTGCGTTTCGACTGCTGGTAAGCTAGTCAGTTTCGCAGGTTTTCCGTAGCGAAGTCCTTTCTCGTATCGGCACGCATGTTGCTGAAGGACAAATCGAGTTAGCATGCAAATTGTGGTGCCCAAATTTGTTCGGTGGACAATTGGGCACTGCGCGCCTCAACAACTAGAAAGATAGATATACAAATGGGTTTTTTAGACAAGATGAAGAAGAAGGCGCAAAGCGCTATCGGCCAAGTTCCTCAGGTTCCTCAGGTTCCTCAAGCTCCTCAAGTGCCTCAGAACTATGCGCAGCCCCAAGTGCCCCAAGCGGCAGCAGCTCAGAACTATGCGCAGGCTCAAGTACCTCAAGCGGCTGCTCCGGTTGGCGGGTTTCACTATAATGGCGAACACTTCCCTATGCCGCAAGGATGGGATGGGTTGTCCATAGAGGATTGGTTCTTCAAACTGGAGTCTGTCCGAGAACGCCTAATGCATATCGACGACGAAGTGATGCCACCGATGACAGATGAAGACGGCGATGTGTTGGATGCAGAGGAGGTTCTCCTTATTACCCAATACGGATTCCAACATGCTGGACACTGGGAGAATTTTCGCAATTGGGGGGCAGCGAACTGGGCGGCGCAAACCGGTGAGACACCAACTGACTGTGAGTTCAGGATGAGTGGAATCGCGCGTGAGCGAATCATCGCGGACAAGGCCACCGCTATGTCCGGTCCTGGGGGCGTTCTTTCGCCAGTTGAAGGGGTGAGTTGTGAGCAGTGGGCCCATGTGCAAGCTGGTGTCGCGAGTGGGGGAGATCATGCTTCTCTTGTCGCAGCTGCGGGTATGGACGCGCCCATGTGGGATCGAGTCAACGCAGAGTGGACTGCACGTATGTCCACGGAAACTTCAGGCACGATCGCAACAGTCTACAGTACCGCCTTTGCAGCCGGCTCAAGCGGACAATACTCAGGGGCAGCAGCACAAGCAGCAGTTGTCGGCGTTGGCGGTGATGTTGGAGCGGAACCTGTGTCATTTGAACGGTTTGTTGAGCTGACAGAAGCGCAAGGCGCAGCGTCTACCCGTGGTGAGGATCCAATTGCAGTGCTCGCCTCCTTCGGAATGAGTCCAATGGATTGGTCGAATATCGGACAATACTGGGCCAAGAAACAACAACAGGAAGCAACGAAGTACTACGAACTCTACAATCAGTACAGTGCAGTCTATGCCGCCAAATACGGCAATGGTGATGGTATGACGAACGATCAGCGCGAAGTTAAGATCGTCAATGATATTCTCAATATGGCTGGGTCCGGACAAACTGCGCAGATTATTCCATTCTTGCAAGAGTACTTCCCTGAGGATGCTCAGGACATGTGCGTTCTCGATGGCTGGCTTGATCGCGCTTGTGACAAGTGCGTAGAAACGGGTGATCAGGGGCGAGCACAGCAGATTCTGTGGATGCGTCACGGTTTACAGGACGATGTCGATGAGCCAGTCGCTGAGTGGGTACAGTCTGAGCTGGAGTCGCTCTTTTAAGCGTCACTTAGCGGCACGCACAATATGTGCTAAACCTTCTCGATGGGAATGAAACTTGGAAAATTGCTAGGGTGGCTTCGTGTCGCCCTAGTTTTTTCTGTGAAAGCGCTATGGCTAGCCTCCATGGTGCTAGTGCCACTTCTCGGGATGTGGCTCTCCTCCTCTCTCGCGGCGTACTACAACCATTCGGTTCTGCTCTGCGTTCTCTTCGGACTACTTCTCTTTCCCCTGATTCCGGTGGCGTGGGACCGTTTTTATCTTTGGCGGGATGCCAAGAAACGCACCGACCCCGAGCGCATTCTGACCGCTATCGACCGCTTGGTGTTGCGCACACTGGTCATCAACTTGGCATTTATCGTAGGGCTACTTACGATTGCTCCAGTGTCCGCATTTCGCTCGATTTCGACAAGAGGCGATTGGATGTTTGACGGATACAATGGCCCCATTAGCAATGGCGCGCGCAGCCTTATCTTTGGCCTTGCGGATATGCTGGAAGGACGCTGGGACCCGGGAGAGTCGATGTACGGAGAGAGTGATGACGGGCCCGGTGAGTCTAGTCGGCCGGACGTGGAGCCGGATGTTGAACCGGGGACCGACGAGGTGGGAAAGCCCAGCGATGAGTCCGTAGACTCGTCCGTGCCGGACAAGATAGGAAAGCCACAGGAAACACAAGAAGACATTCCACCCAAGGTTGCTACCGACCACTGGCCCCTGAAGCTTGAGATACACCAAACTGTATTGAACGTGCCCGAGTCGGTACAGGGAAGTTACCAAGAGGTTGCTGGGTATCTGAAGGCTGAATTCGAAGACCCTTTTGAGCGCACGCGCGCAATCCATGACTACATTACCTTGCGTCTGGAGTACGATTCGCTGACTAGGGACCGAATCGTCGCCGGAGATCGAGAGGGTTTACCGTCTCAACAGCCCAATGATGTCTTCGTGTCCGGTATGGCAGTTTGTGAAGGGTATGCGCGGCTCATGCGTGCTATGGGCAAAGTGGCCGGGCTTGATGTCGCGTACATCGTGGGCAAAGCCAGAATTCAAATGCAGAATAGCGAGGGTGTCGGACATGCATGGAACGCTGTCCAGATTGATGACGAGTGGTACTTGATGGACGTTACTTGGGACGACGGTAAAGTCGAGGAGAATGGGGGCGGGTATCGTACTACCTATCTCAATACGCCACCCAAGTTGTTTGGAGCAGATCACTTTCCGGACAAGGCCTCGTGGCAGCTCTTAGAGACGCCGCTTACAATCGGAGAGTTTATGAGGAAGCCGGATTTGAGCCCCGAGTTTTCACTTTTCGACTTTGAGCTGATTTCGCCAACACGTTCACAGGTGACTGTGTCCGGATCCTTGCAGATGACTGTAGGGAACCCAAGAGGAGCCTTCATTTTGGCGACTTGGCAGTCTCAAAGCGGTGATGGCGGAGGCAAGTGTGCGGTTGAAGCGGGCGATCCCATTGAGGTTCATTGCGACTTTCCGAGCGATGGGGAATACCTCGTTATGCTTTTTGGAAACAAGGAGCAATACGGGACCTTTGGCGAGATTGCCAAGCAGCTGGTGAACAGTCGCTAGGGTGCAGGAAAAAATGGCTCTTCTGAGAGAATTGTGGGCGGTTGCTCAAGGGGACCTGGCTGCGTTCGAGTTGGGTTTCCAGGGGTGAATGTGAGATAGAAAGGCGTATTGGGCCTTGGCGCAGTGGGCGCCTTGCTCATCAAGACAGTGTTCAAGTGGTCTAAGGCTCGTGGCTCCATCTCACTCGGGGCCGGAGGGCTAAACACGCGTGTGAAACTGACGTTCAGAACGAGCTATGGGTTTCGGACGCTCAAAAGCACCCCAATCATGCTCTATCAAGCAATACGGGACCTTACCGAACCGCCCGAGACCTACAGGTTTCTCTGACGAGCCGAAAAAATACGTGAAAAGATTCTGGCTTCGAGGCTAGAAGAGCCATTGAGTGGCGGCTCGGCTGACAAAGAGAGCGAAGATAGAGAGCCCTGCCTGGAGAATAGGGCTTTGCTTTGGGGCAGGAGGGGGCCCGGCGAGAGGAACGCTGGTGTTTTGTCCGGCCTCCACCCAAATCTTCATCTTGCGTTCTCCGCCGCCTGCTGCCACTGCCAGTTCAGAGTAGCCAGAGGGCACGTTGTCGATGCGAAGGCGTTTCACAAGCTTGCCTTCACTGACGATTTTTCCGTCTAAGGCAACCAGGACATTAGGGGCGGGGCTACTGAATACTAGCGTGATACTTCCATTATCTGTATCGGCTTTCGCGAATTGAACTTGATGAGCCTGTGGCGTTGCGCTTGAACAGCCAAGAAAAAGTAGTACCAATGCAATGTGTGTCCGACCCATGCTCCTATCGACTGCGGAAGTCTGAACTCGGTTGCACCGATTGCTACGCTCGCGGGATAATCGCTCAGGGACAGTAGGGATAGTCCAGTCCAGTAGTGGATCGGCAATGGCGCACGAGGATGTTGCGCATTCCGTAGCTACAACGCTACTAGCTTGCCAGTTTTGCTATTGAGCGTCCAAGAGGCGACAGCGCTTCCTCGCTCGAATCGATAGTGATTCATACGGTGCTCACTCTTGTGCCCGCGCGTGAGTTTGTCTTGCCGCTCAGCAAGTATTGCTGCCAATCGATTTAGTGCCAATCGGCGGTTTTGATGTTGCGAACGCTCGCTGGTAACCCGGACGCGAATTCCGCTAGGCCTGTGCAGGATTCTCACGGCTGAGTCTGTCGTATTGACATGTTGTCCGCCGGGGCCGCCGGAACGAGATGTACGGATTTCGACGTCCGCTGGTGGAATATCCACCGGGACTTGCTTCGGAGTCGGGTGAAGGCTCACGCCAGCGAACCACCGTTTTCGAGAGCGCCGAGAGCGAGACGAACTTGGGGAAATCAGCACATGGGTACCGACTTTGCCATCTAGGGCCAAACTCGGATCGCTGGTAACGACGACTTCGATTGAACGCGGCGCGCTGGAATCGCCGTATATGCTGGTGGAGGTCACCCGTATCGCCAATTCTTCGCAGAGCGAGCAAAGGTGTTCGGACGGGAGTGCTACAAATTGGCGAACCTCAATAGGTCCGCTTCCTGCGCTAATTACAATCGTATGAGGTGTCATTTTTTTACTGTGATTACTGGTTCGATGGAGACAACTCTCTCGGCGAGTCCGGACAACTCCAAGCTCGAGATTACCGGCTCAATTGCTTTGTAGGCGTCGGGGTGCTCTTCGTAGAGCAATGACTTGTCATCACATATGACCAGGGCGCCATTGGCAGATTGGTGGAGCTGCTTTCGCTTGTATCGCTCTCGTAGTTTTGCTCTGGCTTCTGATCGTTGCATTTTGCGTCCGGCTCCGTGGGCGACAGAGCGCAGCCCATCGTAGTTGCCTTTGCCGCGCATGATCCAAGAGGGCGTACCGCGGCTGCCTAGAACTGCTGCAAGCTGGCCTGAATACGCCTTTGCACAGCCTTTGCGGTGTACCCAAAGTGCTCCGTTGCCGCACTCTTCATGGCAAACATCATTGTGAACGGCATCGAAGGCGCAGGTGATTTTGCTCGGCCGAGAAACCCCAAGTGCACGCAGCAGTCGGGATGCGAGAAGCACTCGGTTGGCTTTGGCGAACCGGATCGCTCCGGCCAACTCGGACAAGTACTCCTCGGCGTCTTCTTGCTTGAGTTCCCGGTGGCCCCATTTGTCCGAGAGCGCTTTGCCGAGCCCGCGAGATCCGGAGTGGCAGAGCAACACCAGGCTGTTTTGCCGAAGCCCCATAGCCTCAGCTGCGACTTTGTCGACCACCGTTTTGACTTTGCCAATCTCGGCGAAGTGATTTCCTCCTCCGATCGTTCCCAAGGCTGCGCCGTAGAGAGCACTTGGCAGGTCTCCGCTTGGCATCAATTCGTCTTCGCTCAGTGTTTCACCTAGGTATGTTGTTGTGTCAGAGATGTCGAAGCCGGCTAGTGCTTTGGGACCATGTTTCCAAACTTCGCGGCAGATTGCTTGCGAGTCATGTCCGGGGATTGGCGCTTGCTCGAATTCGGCTCGAATCCGTCGCTCCAGGTTGCTTGTGAGCTTAACTTTGCCCAACGCGACTACCAAGGCGCCACAGCCCGCGTCGCTGCCGACAAGTCGAGGGTGAATCGTAGAGCGAAAGGCGAAGGCTGCGCCAATGGGAATTCCGGGCCCGGGATGCAAGTCGGGCATACCAACCGCTCTCTCGCAGTCCTCGCTGCTGGCGACTGTGTTGAGTTGGAGCAAGGCATCACCCTCCATCCAAACCTCAGGGGTCGCTATGATTTTCGTGTTCATACAGTGGGATAAAGCACAGAGTGGGCCAGTTGTATGTTGCTGTATTTACTGTGATGTTGGATCGGATGTGGTACGTTATGTACCATGATGCCTGGTATGTTCAGCATCACTGGTGATACATTCTTCACCATGTCGAGACTCTTGCTTACTTGGTCAGATCGCAGTGCCATGAAGCAACAGGCCTCGCATCACGGAACACGTCCTCCGAGTGATCACGGTCCTGTACTCCGTCTGCTAAATGAGCCGGAGTCGGACGCACTCTACGACAAAGCCATTGTCCTAACGACAGAGCAGAGTGCTGCCGCCGCGGAACTATTGATAGAGCAAATGCGTTGTCATATTCCGATTGTCGAGGCGAGGCAGGTTCAACTTCGGGATCCGTCCAACTACTCAGAGTTATTCCAGGCATTGGAATCAGTCGTTGCTATCGTTTCTCGAACGGAGAATGTAGACATCATTGTGTCCGCGGGAACACCGCAGATGCAGACGCTTTGGTTTGTGTTGGTGAAGTCGGGACTATTGCGAGCACGCATGCTTCAAGTAGTACCCGCGACCTTCGTGCCTTCGGTTCACCCGAAAGCAATTCGAGAAGTCGAGCTAGACATTGAGGGCTTCCCGGAGATACGTGCACTGAAAGATGAAATTGTCCGGGTACGTGGGCATAGCAGAATCGTGCGAACCCATCTCACCGGAAAGAGTAAGGTGATGCGAGACCTGGCGAACCGAATAGGACTCGTTGCGCCAAGTGAGTTACCAGTCCTCATCCAGGGGGAGACAGGGACAGGGAAGGAACTTGTGGCCCGTTCTATTCACGAAAGTAGCCATAGGGCTGCAGCGCCGCTTATCAGCGAGAATTGTGGAGCACTCACCGAGAGCGTTTTGGCGAGTGAATTGTTCGGACACGAAAAGGGAGCGTTTACTGGGGCGGCGCATACCAAGCGTGGCCTATTTGAAGTTGCGCATGGAGGTACATTGTTTTTGGACGAGGTCGGTGAACTCAGTCCGACGGTACAACGAAACTTATTGCGGGTGTTGGAAAATGGCAGTCTCAGGCGTCTTGGAGGCGAAAGAACGATCCAAGTCGATGTCCGAATTGTTGCGGCGACCCATCGAGACTTGTTGGCCATGGTTCGTGAGGGAAGTTTTCGGCAAGATCTGTATTATCGTCTTCAGGGCGCGACCTTGTTAGTACCGGCATTGCGAGACCGAGTTGAAGATCTAGAAGCGCTGGTGTCGCAGTTTTTAGAAGAGGCAACTCGTAGCCTTCGTATAACTCGGGAGGCGTGGCATGCCATTGAAAATTATTCGTGGCCGGGTAATGTCCGGGAGTTGCGTTCAGAGGTAATGCGCTGGCAGGTGTTTTGTGAAAAGTGGGTTCGGCTGGAAGATTTGCATTTTCGGGATGAACCGGCGGCCACTGGCAATGCGGCTGAAGAAGCACCCGTGGGTCGGTCTCTGGCGGAATTGGTCGGTGAGACGGAACGAAGTGCCATTGCCGAGGCGTTGCGTGAGAGTGGGCGAAACCTGTCGAAATCGGCCCGCATTCTGGAAATCGACCGCAACACGCTGAAGCGAAAGATTCACAAATACGGGTTGTAGCTGACGCTGATACGGGGTCGGCATCGATGTCTGGGACTGATGTCATACGTGGTTGATAGCGTGCCGTGGACCGAATTTTATGCGGTCTGATTCTCGAAACTCGGAACAAGGGACAACACTATGGCAGGCATCAACAAGGTAATTCTGGTCGGCAATCTGGGCAGCGACCCCGATCTACGCAGCACACCGAGCGGGGTTAGTGTCTGTGAATTTAGTGTGGCGACGAACGAAACTTGGAAAGGCAAGGATGGCCAAACCCAGGACAGAACCGAGTGGCACAAAATCATAATATGGGGAAAGTTGGGCGAGAATTGCTCAAAGTTCTTGTCTAAAGGGCGTCAAGTGTATGTTGAAGGCCGACTGCAGACTCGTTCTTGGGAGGATAAAGAGGGCAACAAGCGCTACACAACAGAGATCGTTGCTCGTGATATTCAGTTCTTAGGCGGTGGTGGCGGTGGTAACCGAGCGGATGGCGGACAAGAAGGTCCTCCTCCTCCGAAAGAGGACTTCGGTGGTGGCGGCGGTGGTAATGGAGGCGGTGGCAATGACGGCGGTGGTGGCGGCGATGATATTCCCTTTTAAACACCAAGGGCACAGCGAAAAATAACTGACCTATTCAGGGCCCGATCCATCTCGCTTGGCGCGCAGCTTGAGTTGCTCAGTCAGTTACTGGGCCAGCCCTGCGCCCTTTTTCGCGCCTTGCCAAACGAGCGCCTCGAGCTCAGAGTTTGTTCACTTATTTCTCCCTGGGCCCTAATCTTGGAATCATTCCTCACTGCTGCATGTTAGATCCGGGTGGTGAGGTTTTTCTGCAGTATCCTGGTTGTGTGCCTGTCGTTGGCCACAAGTCCAGTGGATGTGGCAGCGGGGAAGTGGAAAAGGCCCGCTGCGGGGGTATCTGCCAGTGGTGATCCAGAGCTATTGCTTACTTTTGACGACGGTCCACACGAAAAATATACTCCGATCATTTTAGACGCCTTAGAACAATACCAAGTGCAGGCGATTTTCTTTTGGACGGGCGCTCGAGTAAATTCTGATTCTTCGAAGACCGCGGACCGGATAGAAGTGATGGAGCGGGCTGTCCGAGCTGGGCACTTGATTGGGAATCATACCTATTCTCACGCAAAGCTTTGTGTGGTTTCGAAACGTGCAGCGGAGGAGGAGATCGACCGGACACGTGAAATTTATTCACGCTTGCTACGAATGCCAGTACCACTCTTTCGCGTTCCGTACGGAGCTCGCTGTCGTCGGCTTGACGCGATGTTGTCCGAGCGTAACATCGAGCATTTGCATTGGGATATGGATCCCCAGGAGTTTTTGCATCACAGTTCTGAGATTGCCTTTAAGTATGTGACGAGAAAACTCCGTCGACTTAAAGATGGCAATCGAGCGGTACTGCTTATGCACGATACGAAGCCAGCGACGGCACGGGCGATTCCGAAGATTCTCAAGTGGATTCAAGTCGAGAACGAAAAGCGTGTGAGCAAAGGACGTAGGCCGATTCGGATTGTTTCGGGGTCGCAGTGGTACGAGGAAAAGTATCCGGCGCCACTCTTTCGCTGGGCCCAAGCCAATGCACGTAATGCTGCTGGCGGTGTAATGCGTGCAGTTGCGCGGCTTGTTCCTCGCCGCACTGCTGATTGATGTGTTTCCGGAGTGGTCGCAATGCGGGTTGGTACTGTGCACTCGGCTGCTGTGCCGCTCTGAATTCACTCATTCAACTACGGCTGGCTCGGGCTATAAGCCAGTTGAATCGCCCGTGCTGAATCGCAATTTTCACTGTGGTGGCTAGTCGTAATTTTGACAAGGCCTGAAGCTCTTGTTGTGTTCCGCTGAAGTGTTACAACAGCCCTGTGGATACTCATTCCCAAGAAGAAAATGACGACGGTGACGTAGATCTTCACAGGCGACGTCCGAAGGTTGGGGCGGAGCCGGGGACGCTTGCACTTCCAGAAGATTCGCCGCGACCGGTCATCCGTCTTACGAGTTACAGTGAAGGCTCATTCGTAGAACGGAAAATCGGACAACCGGGAGAGATTTCTCGTTGGCTCGACTCCGATGAATGTGTGTGGATCGATGTGCAGGGCTTAGGGGACGAGCAGGTACTGTTTGAGTTGGCGGAAGTCTTTGGGCTGCACCCTCTGGCCCTCGAAGATATCGTCCACGTACCACAGCGTCCGAAGACTCAGAGCTACGAGAATCACCAGCTTCTATTTACGCGGATGTTGTCCGGAGGGAAGAATGGAAAAGTCGGCGTAGAGCAGGTTAGTTTTCTTATCGCGAAAAATTATGTGGTCACGTTTCAGGAACGTTGCGGCGATGTCTTTGATCCTGTCCGGCTACGGCTAAAAACCAACAACAAACAATTGCGATCGGCCAAAGTTGACTACTTGGCGTACACTCTTCTGGATGCGATCGTTGACGCGTATTTCCCGGTGATCGACAACCTTGGAGATTGCATTGCGGACTTAGAAGACGAGGTGTTCTCCGGACATGGATCCGCTACGCTGCACGACCTTGCTGAGATTCGATCTACCTTACTGAGCGTGCGACGAAGCGTCTGGCCGTTGCGGGACGCGATCAACCAATTGATTCGGGATGAAGTGGACTGTTTCGGACCGGATGTTCGTATTTTCTTGCGAGACGTCTATGACCACTGTGTCAATGCCTCGGATATGGTCGAGAGTTATCGCGAACTTGGTGCTAGCCTCATGAACAGTTATCTCTCGGTAGTTTCAAACCGGATGAATGAAGTCATGAAGGTTCTCACCGTCATGTCGACAATATTCATCCCACTGACCTTCCTGTCCGGCTTGTATGGCATGAACTTTGTATGGATGCCCGAGAGAGACTGGAAATGGTCGTATCCTATATTGCTCGGGGTCATGGCGATGATCACGATCAGTCTCCTGGTCTACTTCAAACGCCGCGGCTGGTTCAAACGGGGGTAGGCAGGGAGCCCGAGGCCTTCTGCGTAGTGGAAGTATTGTTAGAACCCGCATTCGATGGTATTTT
>JAESTW010000541.1 GCA_016763395.1 Kofleriaceae bacterium | reverse complement strand
CATTGATGTTAGGAGTCGTCGAAGACGCCGCTCAGCGTGCTCGCGGTAAGCAAAATAGCGCTGGGGATCGTCCAATATCAGTTGTTTTGGTCAGCAAAATGGCGTTTCCCGGTGATTCGATTCAAAAATTTGGTGATTCTTGCGATGAGTTCATTCGCTGCCCGGTTGACTAGCCTCTAGCCTCTTACGCTTCCTAAGGGCTCTCCGCGCATTTGAATTCCCATTCCGGCTGCTTTGTGCAGATGTGCGTAGATTTCGAAGTCTCGACTCGAGGTTGGCATTCCGGCCCCGATTCGTCGTCCTCATCGTCCCCAGTGCATGGGTACTCGGTATACGTAGATGTGACGCTCAAGCGAATCGAATCGGCGGTTACTTCAAATCGAGTGATCGAGTAGGCCGTAGATGTGCCGGCCTCGTCCCGTTCGAATCCGACTTGCTCCAGCACGGTGTCGAGGTCTGTTGTGGGCGGGCGAATGGCTAGAGATGCTTCCACATCTCCGGATTGGTCCCTGATGAGTAGAATGTCGGCTCGTCCGCCACCGGGCAGCAAATGACCTCCCGCGCGAAACGAACAATCCCCCTCATACTCTTCGTCCTTGCAGAGTTTCCGGGCGTCCGAATCATCGGTTCCGAGCGCGGAGGGCGCGATCCGAAAGTCGTTACCCGGTGGAGAGTCCACCTCTGTGGCATTGTGCGATCCATTTGAGTTCGCAACCGGTCCTGGCTCAGTGCCCCCCTCCACGAGTGGTGCGAGCTCGACAGCACCTTTGGTCAGCGCCCCAAAAGATGGGTCCCCCCACAGACTCTTCCAGTCAGTGTCCGTCGTGGCCTTGACCAAGCGGCCAATACACTCTGGACAATCAGCTCGCTTGAAGTCGGCAAGTACTGCCAGCGCTTTTTTCGACTGACCTGCGAGAGCATAGGAGCAGGAAAGGTTGTAGCGAGCGAGAAGGTGACTTGGGTCAATCGTAAGGGCTTCGATGAACTTTGGAATGGAGAGGTCGAAGGTCTTGGCTCTGTGCAGCTTGACACCCCTTGCATTGAGCTTCTTCGCCTGCTTAGCCTTGGCTCTACTAACGTGGTTCGTTGAAAAAGCCGGCACCTCCGCGCGAATGTCGATGCTGGTGGCTCCCTGCTCTGGTGTGTTTTTGACGCCTTTGCCAGCGACAGGCTCGTTCGCGACAGTGGGTGCTATCACAGTGGCAACCGCCTTCGATTGAGCAAGCCGCTGCGACGGTTCCGATGTGGCAGCAGGCTCACTAGCGCAAGAGGCTAAGAATGCCACGTAACATGCGATTCTGTACACAACAGCAGTCTAACACTGGTTTGGGCAGCCGTGCGACAGTAGCCGTTCAGAGGTGGGGTTGAGCTGCTCGGTCGCCCTACGAGTACGCACCGCGAGACTCCGATGCGATCTTCTTGGAAAGATCGACAAACCACGGAGTCATGCAGTCTCTGTAGATGGTGCTCAGCTCGGTGTCTTCGGATGGGAATGGGCCGGAGTCTGGGGTTTCTGGATCGAACATCGGCCCCATGGTGTAGCGAACGCTCGTGGTTCCGTCTTCATTCGCGGTCAAGACGTAGGTCTCGTAGTGGCTTAGATGGGGATGCAAAGCGTTTAGGAAGCGATTGGAGAGATACTGAAATGGCTCCCAATCGACCACCCAGCTGGTAAACTCTGCCAGTTTGTGCACGCAGTGATACTGGGCCCCTAGGGCGGGGCGATCGATGTCCGCGCTCACCGTTACGTCGATCATGTCCTGCCACTGGCGACGCAGCGCTGGAGTCACCAAGAACTCCCACATAACTGACGGCGGAAGGTTGACCTCGAACTCGTGAGTCCACAGGCCCTCTTCTGCTCGTGAAAAGACGCGCTCGCGCTCGGCGTGTAGCTTTTGCCACACCGCATCGAGATCGTGCACATGCATCTTCACCTTGCCGAAGTGCTCGATGCTTTCGGAGTAGGGGACAAGTCCTTTGGGCGCTTTCATCTCATCGAAAGCGGCTTGGGAAATCACCGCGCAGCTCTTGATGCCTGTCGACTCACGAACCTTGGTCTTGGCTAGGCGGTGGACCAAGATGGCGTCCGTGCCGGAAATGTCGCGCATCGGACCAATCTCCATCTCCTCGAACTCGCCATGATGAACAAAGATCTTGAGATCGAGGTCAAGCACCTGGGCGCAAGCGCGGCACTCGCAGGTGGAGTTGGCGTGCATGTTCAGGCGTCTCTCGCGAAAGCCGTTGTACATGTCCTCGCAGATCGTCAGGAAAGTATTGCCGTCCGGAAAGTTAGGGTCGGTGGTGTAGGCGAGTACAGCGTCGCCTTCGAGGCGCCACAGGTGAGTCGGATCACCGAGGCGAGAGACCAATACATCCAATAGTCCCTTGATGACCCCGCTGGCATGTTCGAGTTCAGTGGATGTTAGATATGCCGTGTAACCCGACAAGTCTGCGATGAGTAAATATCCATTTTTCGCTGGCATAACTGCTTCTCCCTAGTCCACGCAAGTTTCCAAGTCCAATGATGGGAAAGCAAGCATTGAGGGCTATTCTCAACGCAATGAGCCGTCCTTTATGTCCTGCTCAGAAGTGCGTTGGCGTTGGCGCTCTGCGAGCGAGTTTTACCGGCTCCGTGAGCCGCTGCCGCGCCCAATGATGAACGCACCATAGTGGTTGCGCCCTGTGCTAGCACAAGCAAGTCACCACACAACACTAAGTAAAGTTCGTGCTTTGGCGGCGGTGTGCTGGAAACAGTTGTTAACTGTCTGATGTTGTTATTAAACCGGCGAAGATCGTTTGTCAACGGTGCCCTCTTGCTCGTTGGCCGCCGAAGTGGCCGTAGCCATCATCAGTGCTTTCCCTTACGACTTCTTAGAAATTACAAAGCGGTTCGACAGCGGCCTGTCCGAATACCAACCTGTTTCCGAGTCAGTAGCCTGACACAGATCATGAGCGCGGTGAGAACATTGTTGAAGTCGTGCAACTTCGCCTGCCAATCGTCCGATGGCATCGAGTTTTTCTCGATTCCGCGAATTGTTTGTCCTGCGCCCGTTCATCAGTCTTTCCAACGATCACACCAAGGGCTCCAAAGAGAGCTACCCCATCAAATATCGGAACAATCTGCGCCAAAGCTTGCTCGTATATGGCCTTCTGATAGCTCCCTGTCATATTTCAACAAATGTCAAAGCAAGCACCTTGCGACCGCAAAACACGACAGAAGTCAATACTAAGTTCCTGGGCCTACGAGAGCAGCGAGTTGTTTGATAGCATCACCTGCGAATGAACCGGACAAGGCTGGAGCGAAGGAGTGGCGATTCGATTGAATACTGGCAAATTGAATT
>JAESTW010000540.1 GCA_016763395.1 Kofleriaceae bacterium | reverse complement strand
CCGCCTTGTCCGATTTTCTTCGTCACGGTATAGCGGTCGTTCAAGACAGCGCCGATAATATCTGTGCTCGTGCCAGTTCGCGTCACTGGGCTATCAAGCGTGGTGTCCGCCCCACCGTGGGCTAAGCCCGGTCGGGCATCGGAACCCATCGTGTCGGCCAAGGCAGTAACCGATGAACCGGAAGTGTCGTTTTCCTTCTTTGGTTCTTCGTTTGACATAGCTTGGGGGGGTATTTCAGATCCTAGGCCCACCCCTATACCTTGTCAAACCTGTTGGCAGACCATCCAAGCTGAACTTTTCACAATTTGGCCATGTAGCCAATAGTTTCGCTATGATTTGAAGCAAGAATAGCGAAATCAGCTACTTCAGGACTTCCAGCGCAAACTTTAGGTAGTCTCGATCTGTAATAATTCCCACAAGTCGTCCGCCATCATCGGTTACGGGCAGACAAGAGAATTGGTGATCTGCTAGCAAACGTCCGGCGTCCAGCAGCTTAGTATCTGGCTTCACCGTCCACACATCCTTTGTCATAATTTCTCTTACAGGAACTTCCAACTCGACTTGGCTGCGCTGCCCGCTGTGCAAGAGTGAAAAGAGGGAGCCCTGTGAGCGCAAAATGTCTCGGTGAGTCACTAGACCAACTAAGGTTCCATCATCATCAATCACAGGCAGGTGACGAACTTTCTTGAGCTTCATGATGCCGCCGGCCAATGGCAAGGTTTGCTCTTCAAATAGTGAAATGACTTGGGTGGTCATTAGATCGCTAACTACTGTGTACATGCTGAGTTCCCTATCCTTGTTGTGAGAAGGATGAAGCTATGCAATGGACGTTCCGATACATCCTCTCGATACGGGTATTTTCGGCGCCTCATCGAAGGTTCCTGCGATTTATTCGCAGATGGTGCGGCAGTTGCGCGTCCTACATTTAGACACGCTAAGTTTTCGCGCTTACAGTTTCGCTATGTCGCACAAGCCCGAGCCATCGCAGTCCAATTCGAGTTCGCACTACAACCTTAGTGCTTGCGAAATCCATCAAGGGTTGCAAGATGGCAGTCTCACCTCAGCGGAGATCGTGGCAAGCCTAATTGAGCGACGCAAAAGCACCGACGACAAACTCAACTCCTTTGTCGCCGAGTGCGATGATGCAATGCAAAACGCAGAGGCGGCGGACAGCGCTCGCAAACAGGGAAAGATCGCCGGCCCCTTGCACGGCATGCCCATGACAATTAAGGACAGCGTAGACCTTGAGGGATACGACTCGACCATGGGTATACGTTCTCGCGTTGGGAAACCGGCAAAACAGGATGCGGTACTCGTACGTGAACTTCGCAGGCAGTCGGCAATTTTCTTAGGTAAAACCAACATCCCTCAAGCACTTTTGGCCCAGGAGACCGAGAGTGAAGTCTACGGCGTGTGCAACAACCCATGGGACACCAATCGCACGCCCGGCGGTTCTTCCGGTGGCGAGGCGGCAGCGGTGTCGGCCGGACTGAGCCCGCTCGGAATTGGTACCGACATCGGCGGTTCTATCCGAATGCCGGCTCATTTCTGTGGGATCGTGGGGTTCAAGCCCACCCTCGATACCTGGTCTAATCGCGGTTCCAATGGACCGATTCCCGGACAAGAAACTGTCAGGGCACAGATCGGCTGCCTCACCCGCACTGTCGCCGACTGCGATTTTTTGTGGAGAGCGGTGGGTAGCGAGGGACAGGCCAAAGGCGATCCCAATGTACGCCCATTTGCCCACAAGCCGGCTCCTGACTTGCGCGGAATGACTATAGGCATTGTCGATGGCGATGAGTACTTTCAGCCCTGTGACACCATAAAGCGGGCCATTCGCATCTCCAAAGCCGCGCTAGAAGAAGCTGGCGCGACCGTTGTCTCGTACACGCCAGTGGCTTCACGCGACATTATTAGTACTTGGATTGCCGCGCTGACTTCGGACGGCGCCAAAACCATGATGAAAACTCTCGGCCCAGATAAGGTCATCCAACAACTCAAGCCTTCCATGCAACTGCTCAAGCTGCCCAGACTGCTTAAAGCAAGCCTGCGCGGAATAATGAAAGCGAAAGGCGAAGGCCGCATTGCCATGCTTTTCGATATCATCGGAGAAAAGTCAGTTGCGGAACTTTGGGCGCTAACCAATCGAAGGACCGAACTCAGGTTGGCAGAGTTTGATGCCTGGAACCAACAGGGAATCGATGTCGTAGTCTGTCCGCCGCACGTGGTTCCCGCAATGCAACACGGCACCAGCGGTGATTTCGCCCTCTCTTTGGCATCTATGTTTCGCTGGACACTCTTCAACTTCCCCGCCGGCGTTGTTCCGGTAACCAGCGTCCAAAAGGGCGAAACCGGCTACATGGGCACGGACAGACTGGCCAAACGGGCCATATCCATCTTAAAAGGCAGCGAGGGAATGCCGGTAGGAGTGCAAGTCGTCGCCCGCCCCTTCCATGAAGAAAAACTCTTAGCCGTCATGGCGTCGATTGAGGCGGACGCGAAGACTCGCGATGGCTTTCCGCACACGCCGGTTGAACTCTAGTGCATCTATAGCCAATGTCCTGGGGGTCAATTGGCCCAAAGGGAGCTTTGGTAACTGAGCTACTTCCAGCGAAAACTCTGTGAAATGGTGTCAAGAACCGGCAGGTGGCTCGCCAGCTCACCGCCCATGACAACACAGGACAAGGTTACTGCCCGTTCTTCGTTGGTATAGGAGAAGAAAACTCCTTCAGGTGTTACCGCCCGGTAAAATTCCAATTCGCCCGCTTTGTACAATCCTTCTTGATCGATTTTTAGCGGGCCCATGACTTCCGCTTGGGCCGCAAGCGACTTTTTCCAATAGCCACGAGGGCTCAAACGACCCGCCCCAAACTCCTCCAAGGCGAAACACATTACTGAATCGCCCGAGCAGTTGAGTGACTTCTGTTTTCCTGTAGGAACTTAATTTTCCAGTCGGTCGGACAACCGTATTCAAAGCTATCCACCTCGCCCATTTGTAGCTGGATATCGGCACCTTTGAGCGCTGGCTTTGCCTCCGGATCGGTATCCTTTGCTCCGCAATTGAGGGTTAGAACTGTGGACATGACAATGAGGGTGATGGGAGGGGTAGACATTTCTGGACCATACTTTCATGGCCGAATTTAGGCAAGGCGGATCTCCATCGGTGGACTACGGCATGCTGCGGTGACCAGTCGCAATGCAAAAAGGCCCCAAGATCGCTAGATCGAGGAGCCTTTGCTAGCCCGAATCACCGGGTTCATCTAGGAAAAGAGCCTATGCGCGGGCGCGTGAGCCCTTTTTGGCGTTCTTGGCCGGCTTCTTCTTCGATACACCGTTCTTTACAGAACCGGTCCCAGCCGCCGCTTGAAGCTCCTCGAGTCGTGGAGTTTGCTCCCAAGAGAATGCCTTGCGTCCGAAGTGTCCGTAGGCTGCTGTTGGTCGGTAGATTGGCTTGCGCAAATCGAGCTCTTGAATGAGCATTCCCGGGCGAGCATCAAAGACCTTGGCTACCGCTTTGCCAATTTTCTCGTCGTCCATGACGCCTGTGCCGAAGGTATCGACAAGCATTGATACAGGCTTGGCAACACCAATTGCATAGGCGAGCTGCACTTCAACTCGACTTGCAAGACCAGCAGCCACAATGTGGTTTGCGATGTAACGAGCGTAGTAGGTTGCAGAACGATCGACCTTGGACGGGTCTTTGCCAGAGAAAGCGCCGCCGCCGTGACGAGCCATTCCGCCGTAGGTGTCGACGATGATCTTGCGTCCGGTCAAGCCAGCATCGCCCATTGGACCGCCGATGATGAATTTCCCGGTTGGGTTGACGTGAAACTTGGTTTGCTTGGTGATGAAGTTCTTGGGAAGAATGGGATCGATGACCAGAGCGCGCATTGCCTCGATCAAATCCTTCTTCTTGACGTCAGGACCGTGCTGCGTTGACAGAACGACCGCGTCGATACCAACCGGCTTGTTGCCTTCATATCGGACAGAAACCTGCGTCTTGCCGTCCGGGCGAAGCCAGTCGATACCATTGGTCTTTTTCTTACGAACTCGTGCGAGCCGTTCTGCCATCTTGTGAGCCAACATAATTGGCAGAGGCATACGCTCTTTAGTCTCGTTGCTCGCGTAACCAAACATAAGCCCCTGGTCGCCAGCGCCCTGCTTGCCCAAATCGCCTCGGTCAACACCTTGTGCGATGTCCGGGGATTGCTGCTCTAGAGCAACCAAGACAGCACAGCTAGCCGAGTCAAAGCCGACATCGCTGCTGGTGTAACCGATTTCTTTTACTGTTTGCCGGACAATCGTCGGCAAGTCGACTACCGCGTTTGCGCTTACTTCACCGGCCAGCATTATAAACCCTGTCTTGGCGACAGTTTCACAAGCGACTCGGCAGTTCGGGTCTTGAGCAATGTAGGCATCAAGAATAGCGTCGGATACCTGATCGCAAAGCTTATCCGGGTGTCCCTCAGTAACAGATTCAGAAGTAAAAAGATGACTCGACATGGTGCGCATTCTAGGTGTTGTGCCACCCAATAGTCCAGCCGGAAGCGGCTGTGAACCCCCTCTATTTCCCACAAATTCTGAGTTTAACTACATGCGCAAGAAAGCCATCTCCCCTCCCCTCATGATATCTTTCACACAATGAGGCGTCTTATCACATCGTGCGTTGTATCTCTCGTCCTGCTCAGCGCTTGCGGTGGCCCTGGTAAACCACCTGTTCGAGGAGTTATCGAAGGCGACGTAGATGGCTGGGGATTCCGCCGTTACCAACAAGTATTGGACGTAGAAGTCTGGGTTAAGAAAAATGAGGCACGTGCGCATACCGCCTCCTATGCCCGAATCTCATCCGAGAAGAAGGGTCGTATCGATAGCGGTGATGTCGTCAATGCCTTTGTCACGCGCTACAAGAGCGACGAGGGCGTAACCAGAGCACTGGTTGTGTTTGTCCGAAGATTGGCACAACAATCCGGATACCAAGTTATAGAGCGGAAGGTCTCCGGGGTACGCCTCTTTGAGATCGCCGGCCCCGGAGAGTACTGGCTCTTCTGGGCTTCCAAAGGACACTTGGTGAAACTCGGCGGCCCCGGACGAACATCGGTGCCCGACGCGCTCATCGAAGCGTATGGCGAGCGCTATCCTTCTCTTGTGAAATCCGGATCCCTCGAAGGGCCTCTGGAGCAAGAAGAGGAGCCAGAAATTGAAACCGAGGAATACGATCCAAACAATCCCAGGCCAGAATGGCAGTAGCACTACCGTTTCTACATCCTCAGTGAATATCACTCAATTCAATATCCATTTTGTTGACCCACAGCGTGATAATCCACATTATTCCCCACACTTGGGGTGTTGACACCGTGGTGGGGCCAATCGAGCCCAGCAATCCGGACACTGTAGGACAGCTAAGTACCTGTAAGCTCTAAAGCCAACTCCGGCACAACTCTTGTATTACTAACGAGCACACCGACATGGTCTCAAACAGACCGCAAAGGCAAACCAACATGAAACTCTCAACTTTACTCCTCACAGCAATCCTCTCTGCATTCGTTGCAACTGGATCTGCATGTACTGGAACAATCACAGATGGCGGATTGGGTGGCGGCGGCGGTGGTGGTGGTGATGACACTCCTCTCACCCCTGAAGAAGAAGCCGAGAATGTTGCCCTCTGCATTGGCGATGGTGAAGCCGGTGGCATCTGTGAAGTAAGCGCCGACTGTAACTCTCCTCAGGTTTGTCACTCCAGCGGCGTTTGTGTTGGACCGAGAGATGCCTCTTACACTTGCGATTCTATCGAGGGTATCTTGTGTGGTGACCCAACCGAGAGCTGCATCGATGGTTTCTGCGTTCTCGCTCCTGGTGCCTGCGAGACTCTTGACGACTGTCCGAACGGCTTTGATTGTACAAACGGAATGTGTACAACCGTCCGAGACGGTTCTACTTGTTCTGATCCCGGACCTGGCCCAGCCCTCGCCGGAACCTACAAGACTAAAAGCATTCTTCACCTGCGCGACGGTCTTCCCGGCGCACTCGACACACTTCTCGATGTTGCCGACGATGCTCGTAAGCTCATCAACGGCGAAGTCGACCTCGGACTACCTAGCCTGGTAGAACTGGTTATCGGCGGAATCGTTTCTAGCTACATTCGCCAGTACGTTCCACCCTACGCTATCGACCTTGTTAACGGTCTTGCGACTATGGGTGACATATTCGACGACATGGGAGTTGAAGGCACTCTCAAGCTCGACGGACAAGCTTGCGATGGCAACTACCAAGGCTCACACAGCTGGGACATGGTTACTATCAACTTCAACGGCCGCGAAGTTCGCCAGAATCCAAACGATATCCCCGGCGTAGACGAAGTTGTTCCTGAGAACTTCGGAGCTCGCTACCACTGCGGAGACCTTCTCCTGGACAAGCACCGCATCCAAAACTCACTTACTGGCCTCTTCCGATTCCTCATCGACGCTGCCATCCAAATCTCTACTCCTTTCAACACGATTGAAGAAGCGATGACGAGCCTGGTTGACTGCAACGCTGTTGCAAACTCCCTCGCCAATGCATGCGACCTTCCCTTCGGCGCTTGTGGTGCTGTCTACGGTGTAGTTCGAAGTGGCTGTGAAGGACTTGTTCAAGTCGGAGTTGCTAAAGTAACTCAGGCTATTGATGAAGCTGCTCTTAAGCTTACCCTCATCAAGCTCCGAGCCATCATCCCCGTCAACTCCGACGGAACCTTCGAAGATGGTGTTTGGTACGGTTCACTGATTGGCGGCGACTTCCTCGGAGAAATCGACGTTCGCGAAT
>JAESTW010000539.1 GCA_016763395.1 Kofleriaceae bacterium | reverse complement strand
GGGCCAAATGTACTGTTGATCGCAACGGTGTACGGGCGAGACGTTTCGTTTACTAGAGAGACCGGAAGGAGAATCTTGTCACCCTTCGATACTTCCAGTGGCATTTTAACTGCCAGTGACACAGGCAACTTACTTGTAACCAAATGCTCAACTCGTCCGGGAAGACCGCCAGCAGATACGCCCTCGGCTTTCACTCGGAAGGATGTAATCGCGTCGTTTAGGTAGAAACTGACTTTGGCCTCGCCCTTTGCATCGGTCTTGACATTGGGGGTCCAGTGAATCGTCTCGCGGAAATCACTGCGCGGCCCATCGTAATTCTCAGAGTAATTCGGAGAAGGGAACTCACGGTAGGTGGCCCAAGAAGCAATACGGTTTCGATCGAACTCCCCATCCCAATCCTCATCCATCATTTCATCGGCTGCCACGTTGGCAGCGAAACCGTCCATTCTCTTTTGATCGGCAATGGGCATAGGTTTAGCAACACGTCCGGCGATGTTCATTTGAGCTTCCGCAAGAGCGACTTTCCTTGGCCTCCGTGCACGTCGTCTATTCTGTCCAATGTTCTTCTTGGCTTCAGCCTTTGCGAGCGGGGCTTCTCGGATAGGTTCAGCTGCGAGTACTTCTGGCGCTTTTTCAGCAGGCTTTTTCTTATCAACCTTGCGTACCACTGGCGCCGGCTGTGGCGGTGGAGCTCTATCTTCCATTTCCGCCTCTTCCACTGCACTGAAGTCAGGCGTCATTGTAGTGGTTGCAGCCGGAGAGAGTACCTCTTGCCACGCAAATCGGCGCCATCCTTGGGTTCCCAAGACCAAATCGAGTCCAGCGGCGGACTTTGGTTTGTCCGAGAAGTAGAAGTTTGGCTCTTCGATTGTCTGTCCGGGCATCTCCGACTCCAAATAGAGCCGAGTAAGCAGATTGGCGGTCTTGTCATCCGCAAAACTGAGTACCGTGTCATCGACCACAGCCAAGCTGAACTCGGCCTGTACAGGTTTGCCCGCCAGATCTCTGGCACGAACCATAAGCTCTACCTTGTCGCGTGGAGAGTAGGAACTTCGGTCGCTGGAAACAGAAATGTCTAGGTTCTTACCGAGACCTCGATACACGAGACGTTCGGCTATAGGAGTGATCTCGTCATCGAAGAGCGTAACCCGGACAGCTCCCTGGCTACCCACAGGGACTGGAAAGCTGAGTACATTGGCTTTGCCTGCTTTGATATCAAAGCTGTAGTCACCTAAGCTTTTTTCGCGCAGGATGGCCGAACTGATAAGTGTCCGGGATTCTGAGCACCAAACTCCGACTCGGACATCGTTGCTGCTCTCGTAAGCGTCGAGGCTTTGCATCGTGCAGCCCGCAGCTTTGGCACTGGGAACGACGTAGCGCCCCTTGATCTCCAAGGGTTTGTCAATGACGGCAAAGTAGGTCTCGCCGGCTTCTGGGGTAATCTCGTATCGTCCTAAACCATTGTGAAAAGAGCGGAAACCCGTAACGAATCTTCCTTGGGAGTCTTCTATGTGACCCTCGATATCGGCGGCCTTCGACATACTGTTGGTCGCTGCAAAGTAGACTCGTCCGGGGAGGCCTTCGACCAAATCGCCACCTTCGGGGAACATCGCCAGGCTGATGTTTTTGAGTGTGATTGGAATGCGTTTTTGCAAGGACTCGGTAACGCCGCCATCTTCTACTAGCAGTGTCAGAAGCCCGTCTCCTACCCGAATCGACTTGGGCAAGGTGAATTTGACGATGGCATTTCCCTCTTGATTGCTTTCAACGGAAAAACGCGCGACTTCCGCAGAGTCTACTTGGACAATCGCGGTCATCTTCTTGTTTGCTAGAGCCTCGCCAGTAGCTCGGTGAAGCGAAATTGCTGCCGAGACCTTGTCGCCGGGACCGTAGGCCTTGCGAAGAAACTCAGCCTTTTTCTTAATACGCGGCGCTTGGTATTGCGAGACAATGACCTTGCGCTCTGCGGTGGCTCCGATGTCCGAAGTAATACGCAAGGTATACTCGCCGCCTTGTACGGAGTCGGGCAATTCAAAGTCATTTGCCGCGATGGAGTTTTCCGCGCCCATTCGGATGCGTTTCTCCAAGACAGTAGCGCCCTTGGGACTGATGAGCCGTACGGTCGTTCCGTGAGAAGTTTTCGAAGGCGTTAAGGCAGCCGAGCCGAGTTCCCAAATCCGAAACCAGATCGTCTCACCCGGTTTGTAGAGCGGTTTGTCCAAGTGCATGTAGTACCGTTGTGTACTTGAGCGTTGGTAGTGGCTATCCACCGCGGCGGCCAGTTTCTTCTGTGAGTCCGATGGCGCACTTGCCTGTAGTGGTTGCTGTTTGGCCAATTCCAACTGCAGTGCCGTAGGCTTTAGAAAGGCCAGATTGTCAGCACTCTCAGACTCGCTGCCAGGATTGTTGTTGTTTACAGAGCTTGAGCGCTTGGAGGCGTTGTCTCCGCAGGCAAGTAAGAGGCTCAGGCTAGCGCCCAGGCTAAGGATTCGGCTTTTTGTCATCGGGTTCTCCACATTCAGTCCAAACTATTCAGTGCCCTATCGCTACGCGTGAGTGTGGGAAAGGGTGTGAGGAATCTCAATATTTCTATAAGTTCATGGGGATACTACCGGGCTCCTCTTGGGCTGATATAGGTAGAAATAGTAGTTTTGTATTGCCAGGCGATGAGCTGGCAGGCAAACTGGAAGGCCGTGTATTCCCCCATCAATATGCTGCAGCTTGCTAAGCTCCGGTCGACGCAACAAGCTAGGTTTTTCGTTGGTTTCGCTACAAGTGCTCTGTTATCGGCTTGCGCAACGGGAACCGGGGCCCCAATAGACGGGGAAGTGGATGCGAGCGCTGCCATAGATGCAAGAGTTGGTCCCGGAACGCCGGACGCCAATGTTTTTACGCCAGCTGACGGCAGTATCACCAACGCGAGTGTGGCTCCAGATTCGGCGCGCGCTGACGCGATGGGCTGCACAACTCAAACCGTGAATTTGCTACTCAATGCCAATTTCGATGGAGCACTTGGCAGCTGGGTCGGATCTCCCAGTGAGGTGAGTATTGTCCGAGTACCACCTGTTTCACCAGACAGTAGTCCGAACTCTGCTTGGCTGGGTGGGGCGACTTCGTCGACGGATATCCTATATCAAGATGTCGCGATTCCCGCCGATGCGAGTGGGCTAGTGTTGAGTGGACGAATTCGGCAGACTACCGCAGAGATTCTCCACAACGACGATGACATTCTTCGCTTAGATATTCGGAATACTTCCAATGTAGTCCTGGTGGCCCTAAAAGATTGGGATGAGGATGATGATTCTGGTTGGGAGAGCTTTTCGTACAACTTGGCGGACTATTCTGGACAGACGATTCGCGTCTATTTACAAGCCACGAACGACGGCGATCGTGTTAGCAGCTTCTTCATCGATACGATGAATCTCAGCACGACGACCTGTCTATAACTCAAAGTTGTCCGGTATGTCTATTCGTAGCCATAGCCGTAGTCATCGTCGCTTGCAGGAGTTGCTTCGCTAGTGCTTTTGTAGCGCAATCCTCCGAGAGCCAGAGACGAGAGCAGTGCCACCATGACGCTTGATACTACGAGCAGGTGCCGAGTTCGTACGCTCAACTTCGAACTAAGAATAAGTACGATGTTTGCCAGCGGCAATGCTGAGACCACGAGTACAAAGCTAAGCGTGGGCATATTGGCAAAGAGCAGACAAATGGTCCACAGTGACCAGGAGAGCGCAATGGCGACGGTGTGTACAGAGCCGGATAATACCCTGCTAGGAAATACCCAGGTTGCGACACAGAGCAAGCCCATCGAGACTCCTAGTGCACCGTGGAGCTGTGCCAAGACCAGTGAATCGGAAAAGGCCATAAGCGGGGCCGGTAGTCCCGCTACGATTGCCACAATGAAAATTGACAGTCTGGACGGAAGCTCTCGTTGCAACTGTCCGGCGGATACGAGCATCACCAGCATGCCGACCGCTAGGACAAGCACCCGGACAATCGCCTGTGTTTGCGTCCACTGAAATTCAATCGCGGCTACGAGGAGTAGTCGTTCTGCACAAAGCGCGAGTACCAAGCCAAGCAGCAGTGATGGGATTCGAGCGGGAAAGCGCAGAGACAGCCCAGTTGCGACCAGTGCTAGCAACGCGATGATGGGAATGCGGGCTTTGGCATCGATGGCAAGTGGCCATTGTGGAGCACCAATGATGCCCCAATATCCGACCACAGCGCCTGCAGCAACCGCCGCGGACGTGACAAAGAGGGCACGGCTGCGAGACCTTTGAAGAGCAGGAATCCACAGCGTTGAAAGCACGACAGCTACTGCCACCATTGGCCAAAGCAGAGTCGCTAACAGCATATCGGAGTTCAACATCGTGTACTACTTATTCCGAGTGCCTTC
>JAESTW010000538.1 GCA_016763395.1 Kofleriaceae bacterium | reverse complement strand
TCATCCAGAATTTCATCAGCGGCCCATACCTGGGCTATTGATTTCAACCATTCCTCATCAAAGGAATCGTCCAACAGCTTCAGACAAACCGGTGACGCAATACCTGCGCCGCCATTGCCGAATTTATGCGAAAGTTTCAGAAATAAAAAGGGTAAAGGGTGGTTATGGAATATCAGTGCTTTCAACCTCAAAAGGATTAATGACAAATAAAAAAGCCCGTAGGTTAAAATTAGGGGGCGAGATAATTTGCGCCGTACGCAATCTGGAACGTGTACTTAAACCACGCGAGGTGAGCGCCAGTTGAGAAGATTGCCGAACTCGACGCATCGAAAAAAGAACTAGGATTACTGGAATCAACACGAAGGCAATCCAGCATCTCTTTTGCAACAGCTTGATTGGGAACTGTCAGATCTGTGAGGCAGGTGCTGAGCGACTGGTCACTGAGAGCACGCCATTGATAGAGGCGCTGCTTTGTAATCCCGTGACAGTCTGTGCAGTTACCGATTTGCGTATCGGTCAAAAGTGCTAGCGCTTGATCGGCAAGCTGGTCGTCGCTCAAGTCATTGCGAGCTGTAAAAAATGTCGGAACCCCAGTCATCGCGTCCGGTAGTGAACCGTCGACCATGCTGTCCGGGACTGCGCCATCCACGATCGGATTATTGCCACCATCTTGAACACCGTCTGACGCATCAACCTGCGCATCGCTCGGGCCTCCCTTACACGCAACACCCGCCAGTGCTACAGAGGCCACGGTTAAAACGATAGATGTGCGCAAGCTGGATCCAAATAACATATGGCCGGAGCGTATCACTGCAAACGCTCTTAAAGGGGGGAGAATCCACAGATCTAGTGTTTGGAGTACTCAAGAATGCGGTGATGTGACCGAAACGACTGACATGAATACAGCGGCGAACATGAGGACAATCAGCCCAATACGAAAGATCACCATCGTGCTTCGTATCTCGGCAGATGAATACCTCCAGTTCTATCGCGGGGTACGACAAGTAAGTGCAAGATCAACCGATGGCCAGCAGGTGGTATTGCCAGCTAAAGTTCTCCGCCCCTTTGTAACTCATAACGGAATTTCTGGCACCTTCACCTTCTCAGTCAGTGCTCAAGGCAAACTCTTGGACATTCGGCAAGTCGCATAGATAGTCCCGAAGGTCAGTTCCTACAATTGTCTCCCGGGTCAGCTCCCACACGACGAGTCTCTTCTGACTCGGGTCCCACTTGGATCGACAGGAGCTGAGAGCTCATGCCTCCGAAGTGTTCCTACGCATATTCCCCTACTTAGCCAACCATGTGCTCAAAGTCGCACTTGGAACATTTCTCGCAGTCAATATTGGAAACAATGTTGCCAAGGGGAATGCGCGATGACACTACGTGAATCAATGATGGATGCTCGAGCCAGCGCTCGAGTAAAATACGAAGTCCGGGCCGTACTGGCGCCCACCCCCGTACAACAAGGTGACGACTATTTCGGCGAAGGTATTTTCGAGGTGTCCACCCGCGACTTGTCCGAAAGTGGAGCGCTATCCTTGGTTCGCGGCAGATCCAAGTCGGACAACAGACACTATTTCGTGTCGGCACTGGCAACGGCTTGGTACTGAGCCTGCGAGGTAACGTAGTCCGACGAGGCAAGTCCTGTGCTTCACCACATGCCTGCGAATGGGGAATTCAGTTCGACGAGGCAGATGCGGCCCTGCTAAGGTTACACAGCGTATTGGAGCCAGAATTCAGCCAGACGATGTTCAACGAGTCAACCCTCGCGGCAATCGTCTCCACCAATCACTTAGAAATGTTCTGGTGGCTCACACAACTCTCTAGCGAAATCCGTGAGGTCTTGGTGTCCACCAACGACGCGGCCTTGCTAATGAGACTTCGCAAAGAAGCACCACATCTGCGAATCAACCAGCTTCTGTACTAGCTAACTAGAAACCACGAAAAAGCGCAGGTCGCCGTCATCTAGAGAAAAACTCGCAACTCCATCCACTGAGGGAAAGCGTTCCCCCGTGAGCACATCCTCCAATACAACGTCTACTGGCACGTTGACCATGACTTCTTGGCTCTCGGTCTCAGGATTCCCCACGAAAAGCGCTTTTGCCTCGCCTGTCTCGTTCTCAAAGAGCGAGCAGTGCACCTGATTCCCTGGCGCAATCCACAAATCGTCCAAGTCCCCCGCCAAGCCCAGTAAATCTTCGGACAACCCCTCAATATCGGACAGCGACTCATGCGCCAACATCCCGACACCTCGAGGTGCCGGGCAATCCTGACCGAGATTCTGTCCGAACTCGTCCTCACTCGGCATCTCCGGACCTATCACAATTCGAATCCCGGCTGCAGAAAGCGCGTGCAAGGCAGCCCAGGTTCCGCCGTTTACCCGCTTCAGTGTCGGGAAGATGACAGCCTTTGTCGAGTTATCCAAGAGGTGAAGGCACTCTTCATCGACTAGTTGATAGGGCAACTGACACAGATCTAGCGCCTTTTGTACCGCTCGAACCCACTTTGGATAGGTCTGAGCGCTCGTGTCGGTTGAAAGCTCCGCATGTCCCGAGGGTCCGAGCTGCATCAATTCGGACAATGCGGACGGTAGAGCATCCACTGCGACGCTCGCCGTAGCGACACGCATCTCCGTCCGGCTCACTACAATCGCGATACTCGGCCGAGCTTGTTTTAGGATGTGAAACTGCACACGCGCAAGACCGGACAAAAGCGACCGTACCCACGGAACGACCTCTCGCTTGCGAGACTCTGAGTCTATCGCTCCCCCTTGCCACCTTGGCCGAGACACTGCCATTTGCAGCGTAAAGCCGACGACTCCACCAGCCAGGGCGCCGAGAAGAATGTTGCGTTCTTGTCTCTCACTTCGAACCGGCTTGTAAAACGAACCACCTATTGGCAATGGATCAGCCCATGGCAACGAGGACGAAGAACTCAAATAGATCGAGCGCTCCCGCACCCGCTCATAGCTACTTGCAACCTCATCAAAACCAATACTCACAGCGCCGTCCACAGCATTTTGTGCCCGTACCAACATCGTCTCTGCCGGGCTACTCGCTGCCATTCTCGAGCAACATGGACTCATGCCGGCGGACTCGGCAGCCTGCCGAAGCCAAGCCAGGCTCTTGGAGCAATATTCCTCTTTAAAGTGCATCCACTGCAGAGCATCCGCCATACCTTCACCAGAGAAACTCCTAGGTGGCGACTGCCCATCAGAAAACTCGTGCCACCAAGCAAGAGCGTCCGGGTGGTAGTCCGACTCATACGCTCCCATTCTCTGAAAGTCTTCGCCCGGATCAACCGACACTGCGAGGACCGCTCCTTCTCCCAGCAATCGCGGGGCGATGATTTTGCCGACCACAGCAAACCAGCGAGAAACCTCATCCTGGAACTTCTCTGATGCAAAGGATGGTAGGGGGAAAAACTTTGGCGGAAAGGGGGATTGAATCGGTGTCGAACGACAGCTTCGTGCAGCGATCTCTGGCTGAGACACAATGTGATCAGGCAGTCCGGCACAGGTGAGATCTGCTCCGACTGCTGGCCCCAAGCGGACAATAGCGTAAAGCCCCGCATGCTTCACCGCGTCCAGAAACGCGCCCAAGTCGAGTTCGCCAGTAAAATTGTACTCACCGCGTTTCTCCTCATGTTCACTCCAGGGCACACAAGTGGTAATTACTCCCAATCCAAGCTCTTTGAGAGAATCCAGTGTCGGCCCCCAACTCTCCTGGGAATGGTGCCAGTAGTGAAACTCACCACAATACAAAGGTATAGTCGTACCGTCCTCAAGCACAACGCCCTGCGAATTGAACACCTTAGACATATTCCTACTCCTCGTCCGCGCCCGGCGCTAGCGTATGGTGCCATTCTCCGTCCGACAATACGAAGCGAGACGGTCCCCAGGCCAATGCATGCCCGCTTGGCATCGCCAGCGCCTCTCCTTGCCCACGATCGTAGTCGACGTCCCAGGGTAAGAGAAGAGTGACATCTTTTTCGCTAGCCAGCAGCCTCGGCAGTATCGCATGCCGGTTGTCCGAGCGTGATTGAGAACCCTCCAGAATCGCGGCGATACCTCCCTTGGCTAGCTCTAGTAGCTCTAGACACGTTCGCACCTGAGGCGGAGGCAAGCGCAGTTCTTTCGCTTGCGCGAGCGCCTGCGCTGGAGTCACCCAAATCTCATCCACCACCTCAGTATTGTCCGGCGACGCAATCTGTCCTTCGGGCATCACCGCCAGATAGAACTCAGCACTATAGCGACGCTTCTCTACCGTCGGCGTTATCCAATGCGCGAAATAGTGCAAGCCACTGACATCGAAAGTTCCTTCAGGCGGCATCGTGCCATCGGCATTGAGAGCATCTCTCATACTCTGGCGCTGCTCTGGCGCAAAGCTCTGGCTAGACAAAAGCACACCAGACTCCTCAAAGAGCTCCCGGACGGCCGTCTCTCTAGTGTCACTCTCGCCTTCATCACAAATCCCCCCAGGAAACACGTAAGAAGATGCCATAAACCCAGCTTTGCGGTGTCTGCGCAGAAGGTAAATCTCCACCCCATCACTGCCTTCTCGCAACAGCACTACCGACGCAGCCGACTTGGGCACTACTGATGATACTGATGACTTCTCGCTAGTCGAATCCATTGGTAAACCCTACCTTCCTTTTCTCTTGGTGAAAATTCCGATAGGGCTCCCATTCAATCTGAATGTACGGTTTTCAACGTGGCGTCGACTTCGTCTGCAACTGGGACTCCCCAGAGGGCTTCCACCAGCAACAAGAATTGCAGACGAATAACCGCTGGCTGACCGATGACGTGACGCATTTCTTCTTCGTACCTGGTGACCAGGAGGGGTAGCTCAAGAGGGGTTTCTCCGTGAAGTTCTGTGAGTTGCTGCAAGTCGTGCTGGGCAGCGCGCATGATCTTACTGAGGGCCAAATCGTGCTTTTCCAACACCCACACCTGAAGCTTCTCAAGCTTCGGAAGCACACGTACTAAGCGGTCCTCGTAGTTGTACGGAACATCGGCGATCGGGGTGTTGCTGAGAGGGATTTCAAGCCCTGTCTCCTTCCGGGCCGCAGCTGCCGCGACATGGATGAGCTCAAGATTGGATGAGAAAGTATCGATGTCGGCTGTTGCGATGGCTACCTTGTAGCAAGGGCTGCAGCACTGCCGCCTATGACGGTCATCTGCGCGGCCTCTTCCAGATTTCGATCAATTGCATCGAGAAAGCGTATTAGATCTGAGGCTTTGAATCGTGTCCGGCTCATGACATAG
>JAESTW010000537.1 GCA_016763395.1 Kofleriaceae bacterium | reverse complement strand
GGCGACGGCTATTCCGATGAACGCGCTCAATATCATGAGTTTTGCGCCAATGGCACCATCGGAGAAGGCCGGTCCCCATGGGCGTAGCTTAACCAAGGTAAGGGCAAAGCCAAGCGATGCGACAATTCCCTGCCAACGCGCCATGCCATCTTTGAGAGCGAGGCCACCCATGATCGCCGCAGCGAGAAAGCCACCCATAATCATAAATACTTGACCGGAACCAACTGCCTCACGCAGCTTCCACATACTGAACGACTCGTCTCCAAAAGAGATAAAGGGTAGAAATACCGCGAGTAGACCAAGAACCCCGAAACCCAGAACTGCAAATTTTGTTTTTTCCATAATTATTTTCCTTGTTTGTGTGTAACGGGCGTGAAGTTTTTTGCCCTTCACAATCAAAGAGACGACTCGGTTCGCGAAGTCGCAGACAAAGTGAGGAATTGTTGAGATCTCGGTTAATGGACCGGTGCCGAGGCCTCCAAAGACAATGGTCGGGCACTACACTGAGACCGACCCAATGCCGACAATTGAACTGAGTACACGCATCGACGCGCCAATCGAAGTCGTCTTTGATTTGGCGCGAGATGTTGACGCTCATCTATCGAGTGCCAGCCAGACGGGCGAGGTGGCGGTGGCCGGAAAGACCAGTGGACTGCTGGAACTCGGCGACTGGGTGACCTGGGAAGCCAAACATCTCAGTGTCCGGCAACGGCTTACTGTGGAAATTAGCGAGATGAATAGGCCACACAGCTTTGAAGACAGGATGCTACGTGGCGCTTTTTCTTCGATGGTTCACCGCCATGAGTTTGAGGCGACGGCGTCCGGAACCCTCATGCACGACCGATTTCGGTATCGCGCACCGATTTGGGGTATCGGCCGGTTGGCTGAGACCCTGTTTCTTACCGCGTACATGCGCCGATTTCTTGTCCGGAGAAATCTCCTGTTGAAAGAAATGGCGGAAGGTCTCTAACCTCTTAGAGCGTAATCCCGTACTGCGTGAGAATCTCACCCCGTAGCGTCTGTATCGCGTTCTCGGCTCGCAAGTAGTCCACGGTAGCCCGAGCGTAGCGCAACCGAGCCTGTTTCAGCTCTTCCTGCCTCTCCAGCACATCGAAATTCGTCGATCGACCCGATTCAAATCGGCGCTTTTCGATCTCAATATTCTGCTCACTGAGCCCAATCGCTCGAGTCGAAAGCTCCATCCGTTTTTGCGCGATTTCCGCTGCTTGTACGGCAGTGGCGGCCGCAGTGGCGATTTGTGCGCGAAGGTCTCGCTCGCCCACGAGCACTTGCCGGACACGAGCTTGCGCTTCGGCCCGGTTGCCCTGCGCGCGTTGCGAATGTAGTGCTTGCTCGTAGCTGAGGCCCGCTCCCACAAAATAGCCTTTGCCCGTTGCCGCGCCTGAAAGCGAGCCGCTGATGCCACTGTCGGTACCAAGTGGCCCGGCTGACACGTTCAAATTCAAGCTTGGGAGAAGTCCGTTGTCGGCGACAGCAATAGCGATTTTCGCCCCTTTGCCACGGGCGGACAGTGCCGCGAGCTCCGGGCTGGTTTGCAGGGCTCGATTCACGACCGAGCGCATGTCATATTTCTTAGGAGAAGTTCGCAGGTCTTCGTCCGGGTGCAGGTCGAGGTGGTCCGGGCCAATCTCAAGCCCCGTCAAACGCCGTAACTCGAGCGAGCGAGTTGTGATGTTTTGCCCGGATATTAGGATATCCTCCTCTTGGGTCGCGACCACCTGATCGATGGCAACGAGTGCTGATCTGGGAACACTTCCGAGAGCGATAGCAGACTCTGTGAGTTTGCGCCGGGCCCGAGTTAGTTCCAACGCGCTGACTCGAATCTCCAAATCACGGTGAGACCAGACGAGCTCCCAGTACGCGTCAACGATTCCCCGGATTTCGTTTTGCGCTCGCGCTTGCAAGTCGAGCTGGGCAGCGCTGCGATTAAATTTCGCCTGGCTTTGCCCCGCTCGGCTGAGCTCTTTCCCCCGCCCGCGCAAGAGTGGCTGGTCGAGTCGCAGACTGAGCTCAGAATTGTATTCAGTAATTTCGGTATTGTTGACGGCGAAGGTCGATGCCCGCCGAGAACTCGCCGCGCGCAAGGTGAGAGTTCCGCCAGTTCCAAGTAGCTTAGCGATAGAGACCTCGCCTTGGGCTGATGAACTACTGTTGGTCCCAATAACATTGCCATCGACCGTGTCAGCCTCCCGGAGAAAATAGGTACCACTTGCCCGAAGCAGCAAGTCCTCGATCCCCTGGCTCTGCACAACTTGCGCGCGGGCTATATCAATGTCGATACGGGCACTGGCCAGGCTGGGGTTTTGCCGCAGCGCGACTTGCAAGACATCGGGCAGGGCGACTTTTTCAGCATTGGCAGGCGCCGCTGAGCCCAGTGCGATGCCCCCGAGCAAGAGCGCGAGCAGGGAGCGAGGAATCGTGAAACGCAACATGCATTCAAGGTGACCTCCAACTTCCCTTGTGTCAATGGTCGGTCCACAGCTTTACCTCTGGCATTTTCGCGTGATAGTCTGCCTCTCGGATATGTCCATAACTCTTCGGACCTATGTTTTTATTGATCAACTGCAACCGCAGTTGGCGACCTTTATCGGCAAGACCGCGCGCGGATTCTTGCCTGTTCCAGGTCAGGCCTCTTTGTGGATTGAGATTGCTCCTGGCATCGCTATCAACAGAGTCACCGACGCGGCGCTCAAGGCGACGAATGTTCAGCCAGCAATTCAGATTGTTGAACGCGCATTCGGACTGCTCGAAGTGCACCACGACGATCAAGGGGAGGTGCTGCAAGCCGGACACACGGTGCTCAGCCACCTTGAACTTGAAGAAGCCGGCCGAATTAAACCCAAGGTCGTTACCAACCAAATTATTCGATCGGTAGAAGCGTATCAAGCGCAGATCATAACCGAAATTCCCAGGGGATGATGGTATTGCCCGGCGACTCGCTCTTTATTCTCGAGACAAGTCCAGCTGGATACGCGGTGCTCGCCGCCAACGAGGCTGAAAAGGCGGCCAATGTTTCGCTAATCAACATTACGCCCTACGGAGCTTTTGGACGTTTGTATATGTCTGGGACTGAAGCTGAGATCGATGCTGCTGCAGAAGCGGCAACTGCAGCACTGGCCAATGTCACTGGCGTAGAAGCTCCCAAGAAGTAGACCTTCACAATTTCACTGGCGCTCAGGCGCAATTTGCTCGGCGCCCAGGCGCATCCTACTCGGCGCAGCAGCGCCTTTCCCAAGATACGAAGAAAGTTAAGAACTCATGGCAGACGCGCTCGGAATGATTGAAGTAAAAGGTTTTGTAGGCATGGTCGAAGCGGCCGATGCCATGGTCAAAGCTGCAAAGGTAGAGCTGGTTTCTTACGAGAAGACCGGCGGCGGATTCGTGACAGTAATTGTTCGTGGCGATGTCGCAGCAGTTAAGGCTGCTACTGACGCCGGACAGCGCGCTGCAGAGCGAGTTGGCGAAGTGGTTTCTGTGCACGTTATCCCACGTCCACACGCCAACGTCGACGCTGCATTACCATTGGGCCGTCAAGGCGACGGCAAGTAGAGCATGGTCCTCGGCAAGGTTATCGGAACCGTTGTAGCCACCCGCAAAGAACCGACCCTCGATGGGCTGACCTTGTTGCTAGTTGCAGCTTGTGATTCTTATGGTGAGGTTATCGGCAAGCCTGTGGTTGCTGCGGATGCAGTGGGTGCAGGTGTTGGCGAGGTTGTCTTGTACGCCTCGGGTAGCTCTGCTCGTCAAACCGAAGTTACGAACAACCGTCCGATTGACGCGACGATCATGGCGATCGTCGATATCGTCGAGCAAGACGGACAGCAGCACTTCACAAAGTAATACCTCATGGATGACGCTCGAATTGCAGAAATCGTTGAGCGGGTTGTTGCTAAGCTCGGACAAATTCCGGCTGCGCCCAAACCCGCTTCCCCCATCGCCGCCAAGGCTAGTTCCCTAAAGATCCCGCGTGGGACCTTGGGGATTTACCCGGACGCCGAAAGCGCTGCGCAGGCAGCCAGGCGCGGTTTCGAGGCAAACGAGCGCACCAGCAAGAGCATGCGGGAGGACATGGTTCGTGCCATGCGCGATGTGGCTCGGCGCAACATCCGAGAGCTTTGTGAGTATGCAGTCGCTGAAACTGGACTCGGACGAGTCATAGACAAACACGCCAAACTCGATTTGGTGATCCGCAAAACACCGGGCCCCGAGATCTTGCGTCCGGTAGCCTTTACTGGTGATGATGGAATCATGCTGACCGAGCGAGCTCCGTATGGAGTGATCTTGGCAGTGAGTCCGTGCACCAATCCCACCGAGACAGTATTGTGCAATGCCATCGGCATGATCGCAGGTGGCAACTCCGTGGTTTTCAATGTTCACCCAGCAGCCCGTGGCGTGTGCAACTGGCTTGTGCACTTGCTCAATGAGGCGATCATGGGCGTCGGCGGTCCTAGAGACTGCATCGTCAGTGTTGATCAGCCGACCATTGAGTCGGCAAACATTCTCTTCAAACATCCCAACGTCCGGCTCGTCGTAGTGACCGGCGGCCCAGCAGTTGTCGCTGCTGCGATGAAGTCTGGCAAAAAGACTATCGGCGCAGGCCCAGGGAATCCGCCCGCCGTTGTCGACGAGACCGCCAATCTCGCCAAAGCGGCCGATGCCATTATTCGCGGCGCTTCGGTCGACAACAACATTGTTTGCATTGCGGAGAAGGAGATCATCGCAGTCGATAGCATTGCCGACGAGCTCAAGCGCAATCTGTGCAACAGCGGTGCTCTCTTGCTCAATGCACAGCAAGTTCGCGATCTCGAGGGAGTTGTCCTCAATGGCGATAGTGTCAACAAAGACTTTATCGGTAAGGATGCATCGGTCATCGCTTCTAAAATTGGATTGAACGGACACGGATCAGACTTGAGAATTCTTCTCTGTGAAGTCGATGAGTCCCATCCTTTTGTGCAACACGAACTCTTGATGCCGGTATTGCCCATGGTTCGGGTTCCCGATATCACAGAAGCCATGGCGACCGCCGTTCGGGTCGAGCACGGATTTCATCACACCGCGACCATGCACTCGACCAATGTCGACAATATGTCCGCGTTTGCTCGGGTTTGCAATTGTTCTATCTTTGTCAAAAACGACGCCTGCTTGGCTGGGCTCGGCTTGGGCGGGGAGGGCTATACATCCTTCACCATTGCAAGTCCGACCGGCGAGGGCTTGACTACCGCAATTCACTTCACCCGTGAGCGTCGCTGTACGCTCAAAGAGTCCTTTCGATTCGTCTAGGGGTCGCATTGGCTGAGAAACGTGGCAGCCCTGCACTGGGCGTACTTGAGCTAGAGCATATCGCTCGCGGCGTACTGTGCGCGGACGCTGTGCACAAACGCACTGTCATTGAACTCTTGGCGTCTCGTCCGGTGTCCGGTGGAAAACACTTGCTCTACCTTCGCGGTGAGGTTGCCGAGATGGAAGAGGCGATGAGCATCGGAGTAGAGATCGCGGGGGAGAGCCTCCTTGACTCTCTCTTCTTGCCGATGGCTGACTTGCAGTTGTGGCCAGGAATCCCCGACTCGAAGAACCCAGACGAATTGGGCTATGGGGAAAAGTGGATTTCGGACGTTATTCTGAGTGCCGCGATTGTCGAAACCTCAACCATTTGCAGTCTGCTTGCAGCGATGGACGCGGCCTGCAAGGAGACAGAAGTGACTGTCCGAGACATGCGTCTCGGTATCGGAATCATGGGCAAAGCCTTTTTCACCATGACCGGCGAGCTTTGTGACATTGAAGCTGCTGCCGATGCCGCACGAGCCGCAGCAGATCAACAGCTTTTGGCGCTAGAGGTAATCCCAGCGCCAGCCAACGAAATTATCGGCCAGCTGATTCAGTAGCCACAAAGCCCGATGGGCGAACCAGCTAGCCATTGCTCGCTGGCCGAAGGGCTCAATCAGAGCTACTCCGAAAACTTCTTCTTGGGGTATTTCTTAATGTCGTCTCGGAAGATTTCGACCTTCTCCATTACGACGGGCTCGCTAGGCACGCTGCCACGCTTGGGCACACGAGCGATTTTGCCGACAATGTCGATCTCCATGCACTCGCCAAAGACGTTGTAGCCGTTGTCCAAGCTTTTGCGCGGTCCTTCGGTGATAAAAAACTGACTGCCGTTGGTGCCAGGCCCGGCATTGGCCATCGACAGGATTCCCGGACGGTCGTGCTTAAGCTTGGCGCTTACTTCTTGCGCAAACTTGTAGCCAGGGCCACCCGAGCCACGACCCAGTGGATCGCCGCCTTGAATCATAAAGCCGGGGATGACGCGGTGAAAAATCAGCCCATCGAAAAAAGGTCGCGACACGGTGGTGTTACTCTTAGGGTCTTTGAAAGGGTGCAAGCCCCGGGCAAGTCCAACGAAATTGGCTACGGTCATAGGCGCGCCCTCTTCGAAAAGTTCGCAGTGGATGATTCCGTGATTGGTGGATGCGAGTCATTAGTGTGCCCTCGCCCGAGAGGCCCTCGGTATATTTACTGAGATCGGCTGCGGTGGGAGCAGTGAGCCCAGAACCTGGACGGACAGCAGGTTGTTGCTTGCCTGGCCGAGATGCGCCCGGCCGAGATGCGCCAGGACCGCCGCCGCCT
>JAESTW010000536.1 GCA_016763395.1 Kofleriaceae bacterium | reverse complement strand
TTCTCCCAGTCGATCGCCAAGGATGACTCTCGGATCGGCAGTCGGCTCGGACAAGTATTGGCGCTGGCGATGGCCAATGCCGACGCGGAAGACCAACACAGTGCAGTGGCGAGCCTCGCAGGCCTGTGCGGCGCCCCCTACACGCAGTCGGCGCTTCTTCTTCGAGCTGCAATGATCGCCGAGGCCTCTGGAGATGTCGAGACTGCGACAAAATACGTGGATTCCGCTCATAGCCTGTGTCCCGACGACACCGATGTCTTGGTAGCTGCGGCCGACCGGATATTGCCCATGCGTGCCGATGGACGAAAGACCAATGGGGCCTCTGTGGTTGCGGAGGTCGCCGGAAAACGCGCCGAGTTTTCTCCACCCGAATCGTATTGGGAATGGAAACTAACGGAAGGGGAGGCGCTTGAGCGACTGGGGAAATTGCCCGAGGCGAGGGCGATAGCGATTGCGGCGCTGCTTGAACCTGCACACAAACTCCGTGGGCTTCGCTTGCTGCGCAGTATCTGTCTGCGAAACAGTGACAGCGCAGGCGTTGCGCACTGTGCGATGGCCTTGGCGTCGATTGTCAGTAATTCCGAGACCAGGCAGCAGCTGCTGCGCGAGGCGATCGTAGAGTTTGATCCCACGGAAGAACTTCCCGGGGAAGCCAGTGCAGCGGTGACCTGCTATGCAGCCTTGCTGCGGGAAGATGGCGGTGCTCGAGAGTTCTCTCGGCTGATTGAGATACTGCAGTTTCACAAGGACTCAAAAGCGCTGTACCATACGTATACGCGTAGGCTGGCCCACTTTGAGGAGGTTGGCGAGTCTGGGGCAACGGTGCCTATTTTCTTGATGCGCTCGCGACTGCGCGAATCGCTAGGGGATTTGCGAGGTGCCCAGCGAGATGTTAGTAGGGCATTGGGGATAGAACGCGACCATCCGGACGCACTCGATATGCGCAGGCAACTCAAGGCCTCAATAGATGCTGAGGGAGGATCGGAAAATGTCTGATCGCGACAAAAAGAAATCATCCGATGAATCCAACGAAGACCCTTTTGCTGACCTTCTAGGAGACGAGCTAGGTGAGTGGGACAAGATGTTCGATTCCCTCCACGAGACCAGTGCTCCCGTCCCAGATGAGTTCGTCGAGCCCGATGGTGTTGAGCCTAGTGGCGAAGCCGCCGCCAGCGACGACGGCGAGCTGGAGATTACAATCGGACTTCCTGAAACCGTAGACGAGCCATTGCCTGATTTCGGCGCGCCAGCAGACGAGAGGATGTTCGAAGATTTCCTTGTCGAGCCACCTTCTGAAGCGTTCACGGAGACTGCCGAGAAACAATCGGATGTGGATGTACTTACATCTGCAATTCCCACGGCAATTCCCACAGCAATCCCCACCGCAATAGCAGGAGATCCGCAGCTTGAATCTCTGGCGATCCAGGGAGGTATCACCGATGACGATTTGGGGTTTCTGTCCGAGACGCCTGAATCATTTTTTGAAGACGAAGTCGGAATCCCGATACCGACGGCAAACAATTTTGAACTCGATGATGACTTCTACGATGGAATCGAAATTGACAATGGCCCGGACGAGATTGAAGTGCGAGCAACCCCTGCTCGTGGTGTAGCGCATGTCGTGCGTAGGCTGCCACAGCCAGCGGTGCAGGAGGTTTCTGACGACTCCGGACTAAAGCACCGTGAGATCACTGCGATTCGCAGCAATCCCCTGTCCGCCGAGGAGGCTTTTACTGTCAAGACCGCGGTCGGTCCCGCCATCGTTCAAACTCACACCCTGGAACTGGAGGATGAAGCCGAGGATAACGCCCCGAAACAGGGCTTGGCCACAGCTCCGGACAAGGAGATGCCAATACCATCTGAGGCGATTCAGACGCCTATCTCGAATTTTAGCGATGATTTCTCGCTGGATTTGGACGATGAAGATGAGACCGCTGGGAATGAGGTAGGCGCAGCCGAGCCAGTCATTGAAGACCCTCCAGTTATCGAAGACGAACCAGTCATTGAAGCCCCTCCATTTATCGAAGACGATCTTACTTTCGACGAGGATCTGCCGCTCGATGATGGTGAGGACGATCTCGGTTTCTTACCCGAATCAGTGTTTTCTCTGTCTCTACCCGACTCGATTGAACCGGACAAGTTTGCGCTGGCGGCTGAAGTGGGACCGGACGACAGCGACCGAAGCGCCGATGCCCTGGCATACTTGCAGCTGTGCCAGACAGAGATCGATTCGCAAGACCACTCCACCCTCGGGTTCGGTCGTGAAGCGGGACGAGTCGCTGAGTCACTCGAGATGCACGAAGAGGCTCTTGCATTCTGGGACGAAGTACTGTCCGAAGACTCCAGTGCATCGGACGCGATTCGTACGACTCGACGGATTGAACGATCACTGCAACAGTGGGAGATGGCTGACGAGCGTTTGAGTGCTGAGATAGGCCAAGCGTCCGGGGCGCTGAAGCTAGCCCTGCAAAGCTATCGATGCGACCTACTGATGGCCCTGGGAAACCATGAGTTGGCTCGGGAGGCCTGCAAGGCTGTACTCTCCGAGAAGCCAAGTGATACTCGATCGCTTTTACAAAACCTGGAACTGGCGATACTCAGCGGCACCCCTGACACTGCACTGCACGCTGCGGAGGCTCTTGCCGACACATTTGCCGACCTCGATCTGAGTAGTGCAGCCCATGCGCTCGCGGGCACGATACGCACTCAGGCGCCCAATGAAACCAGCTCTGAACGCGATCCGTGGAAGCACTTTCAGTTGTCTATGTCCAAGACGACGAGTTGTTCTGTGGGAGCGCTACTTACCGGCCTTGGCGTGTGGCGAGTTCACGATAGCGAATCGGCCACCGAGGCCCTGGAGAGGATTTTGGACGATGAAATTCTCTTGGTGTCTCGAGTTAAGAGCGAGGGAATTCGCAGCGCACTCCACTGGCAACTCGCTCAGCGAATGGAAGCAGCGGGGCGTGTTAAAGATGCCCAACTCTCGATGGTCCGAGCGGAGGCGTACAACACCCACGGCGGACAACTTGCTCTATGGCTCGCTCTATGGTGTACCCGAGGACCTAAGGCAAACGCATCTTCATGGACGAACTTGGCTGAAATCACCGATACTCCGATCTGGCAATCCCATGCCTATTACCGAGCGAGTTGTTTCAGTGGAAAAGAACTCGCGTTGCAGTCGTTAACCAGCGCATCGCAACTGCTGCCGGGCAATACCTTTCTCGCTGCCGAGTTGCGGAGATGTGAGCTTGACAACGGCAATGCCGAATTTGTCTATGCGCGAGACCTGTCGACAGCGAAACTCTGCAAGAGCGGGCATCCTCGGCGACCATTGGCCCTTGTCCGATTACTCGAGAGCGCTGCCGCGACATCTGTCCGAGACGAGGCAGAGCAGCTATTGCAAGTTGGGATTGAATCGGGCGATGTGGGGACGGCACTACGCTGCATAGGGCTCCATGCAGTCTACCTGCGCGCCGACCAGGAGGCACTTGTAAAATACCACCAGGCCGCGACCGAAATGGCGTCAAATCTGAGCGAGGGACAAGCCAGCGGCCGAGCTGCCTGCCGATCGCTGTCACGTGCGGTTCTCGCTGATTCAAATAGTGGCAACGCAGACGTTGCGGCCGAGGCATGGGCCGATCTAGCCC
>JAESTW010000535.1 GCA_016763395.1 Kofleriaceae bacterium | reverse complement strand
GATGGTTTTGAATCCAACGATGGCGTCATTTTGATTGCCGCAACCAACAGGCCTGATGTTCTCGATCCGGCTCTTCTCAGACCAGGACGTTTTGATCGCAGGATCACAGTGCCTAGGCCTGATGTAAATGGCCGGCTTGGCATTCTCAAAGTGCACACTCGAAAAGTGCCAATGGACTCATCTGTAGATTTGCCCATTATCGCCCAGGGAACACCGGGCTTTACTGGTGCCGATCTCGAGAACCTAACCAACGAAGCTGCCCTCTTAGCGGCTCGGCGGGACAAAGACCAAGTGGAGATGGAGGATTTCGAGGACGCGAAGGATAAAGTCCTGATGGGCTCTGAGCGACGATCGTTGTTCATCTCTCCCAAGGAGAAGCGAGATACGGCAATCCACGAAGCCGGACACGCAATGTTGGCTGTGCTGATTGGCGGCGAGAACGTCGATCCTTTGCACAAGGTCACGATTATACCTAGAGGCAGGGCGCTTGGTCTCACACAACAGCTCCCCACCGAAGATCGTCTGAGCATGTCTCGGACATACACCCTGAATCAGATTTGCATTCTCATGGGCGGCCGCTGTGCTGAAGAGCTTATATTTGACGAGTTCACAACCGGCGCGGGCAACGACATCGAGCGCGCTACCGACCTGGCTACCAAAATGGTGACTGAGTGGGGCATGAGCGATGCTCTTGGTCCGATGAATTACTCGTCCGGTGGCCAAGAAGTATTTCTCGGCCGAGAGATGACACAGAGCGGCGCGTCTCACTCAGAACAGACCGCCCAACTGATCGATGCAGAAGTTCGGCGAATCGTGCACTCGGAGTACGAACGAGCAACGCAGATACTGAGCGCCAATCGCAACTATCTCGAGATTGTCGGCGATGAACTGCTAGTTCACGAAACGCTGACTGGTGCCGAAGTGAAAACCCTTCTAGACGGAGGTTCCATCGATCGGCCAGAGCCCCAAAGCAGTGAAGCTGACGCGGACCTCGAAGAAGACTCGTCCACGAAAAAAGGCAAGCGAGCTTCTCTCTTTCCACCCATCAGGCCGGTTGGCAAGAAGGATCCCGAGCCTGCATAAATGAATGGGGAATTGACCCATCGCCCGAAGACGGCAGCGTGTTACGGAAGTGATCTCCCGGATAGTGCTGCATGCGATAACGCTGCGAATGAGAGCGTCGCAAGGGACGATGTTGTCAGTACCCAAGCCAGTCAGCTGACCATGTGGCGGCTGCGTTCTCAGACACTTGATTGGAGTCGGCCCTATGTGATGGGCATTGTCAATCTAACACCAGATTCGTTCTCGGACGGCGGCAGGGTGAAGGGCGTCGATGCTGCTCTGACGCGAGCAGAGGAGCTACTCTCTCAGGGCGCAGATCTTATCGATCTAGGTGGAGAGTCGACACGGCCCGGCGCCGACACCCTATCTGTCGAAGAAGAGTGCCTCCGAGTGTTGCCGGCGATCGAGGCGATAGTGCACACACTTGGCGCGAGCGTCTCTGTTGATACGACCAAATCCGAGGTCGCGCGAAGGGCGCTGGCGTGTGGTGCTGAGATTGTCAACGACGTCAGTGGTGGCAGATTTGACCCAAAGATGTACGAGGTCGTCGAGTCAGGGCAAGGGTATTACGTTTGTGGCCATGTTCGAGGAGAGTCGATAGAAGAGGTTCACAAAGCCGTCGATCCGAGTGAGAATGAAGTCGGTGATGAACTGCTGGCGAGATTGCTGTCAATGCCAGCGTGGCTGCGCCCGCGCACCATGATCGATCCTTGTCTCGGCTTTGGCAAAGGACTGCAGAGTAATCTCTCGCTTTTGGCCGATTCCGGCAAGTTGTCCGCACGCCTGTCCGCACCGGTCCTGATCGGGGCCTCGCGAAAGCGATTCGTCGGCGAACTTTGTGATTTGGCCATAGGTGATCGAGACGCCGCATCAGTAGGGGCCGCATTGGCAGCGGTTCGTGCCGGCGCACATATGCTTCGGGTACACAATGTCAAAATGACAGTGGAGGCGCTGCGCGTCTTCTGCGCTGCCTCCACCCTGGGGAAGGGCGCCCACGTATGAGCGAAATCTGGGGCGAGATCATGGGCCTGGGAACGCGAGACTTGGCGGTGTCGTGCATCGATATCCTACTCGTCTACTACGTGATCTATCGAGTTTTGTTGACCATCCAAGGGACCCGTGCCGCGCAGATGGTGATCGGTATTGTTCTTATTGGAGGTGCTTTTTTCGCTGCCGAACGCTTTGACATGCGAACTGTATCTTGGCTGCTCGACAACTTTATCGAGTATTTCATCGTCATCGTCATCGTGGTTTTCCAGCAGGACATCCGGCGTGCGCTCATGACAATTGGTCAGAATGTGTCCCGCTTTGGGCGAACGCAGGCAATATCTCAAGCCCTGGACGAAATCCTAGCTGCCGCCGAGCATCTGGCAAAAGCGCGAATGGGCGGTATCGTCGTGTTTGAAGGGGAAGTTCGCTTAGATGAATTCTTAGATCATGGGGAGCCCATTGACGCGGAGATTTCGAAGGAACTCCTAGTTGCTCTCTTTGTGCCTTCGCGGGACAACGAGTTGCATGACGGCGCGGTGATTATTCGCAACCTGCGACTAAACCGTGCTGGTGCGGTATTGCCGTTGTCGCGGTCGAATATTGCGTCTGACTTTGGCACTCGGCACAGGGCCGCTCTGGGCATAACCGAGGACACCGACGCAGTGGCATTGGTAATCTCGGAAGAACGGGGCGAGGTCAGCCTTTGCTACAAGGGGCATATCGCTCGAGATCTCGAGATGCACGAATTGCGCACCGCTCTTCAAGAGCTCTTTGATGGTTCGCCAAGCGAGCCAGAGGAGATGGTGAGTGACGATACGACCAGTGCCGTCACCCTGACCAAGACAATTAGTGAGGGCGAGAGAGTTCGGGATGAAACCAGGAGAACCGTCGCTCGCTCAGAGGCGGTTGGCCGAACCACCACAGACAGCTTGCGAGCAGCGACGCTTAGCTCTCCCAAAGACGTGTAAGAAGACCTGCAAGTGGCTAAAGAAGAAAATAAACTCGATACGATTCGAGAGCTGGCAAAGTCCGGCTCCCATGAGGGGACCACATCGTCCTCGCCGATTGGCGGCAGCGTTCGAGGATGGATTCGAGTCGCTTTTGTGGAAAATGCCGGCCTGAAATTTGTCGCCTTGGTGCTGGCGCTTACCGTATTTATCTTAGTTCACAGCGAAGAAAATGAGGTTTATCACCCCTGGGTTCACATCACCTACACACAGGAACAAGACCGGGTCCTCGTGTCGAAGGTCGTCGATCAGGTGCAAATATCTGTCCGAGGTACCCGACGCCGAATTCAGCGGCTGCAAAAGCAGAGTTTCGAAAGCATCCGAATTGATCTCGGGCGATTGTCGAGCGGTGAACTTCGTCTCCAGCCGGAGATGTTCAACCTCCCGGACGGTATTGAACTTATTTCCATTAACCCACCTAGCATTGATCTGCAATTTGACGAACGAGACGTCAAAATGTTGCCGGTTACTATCGATACCGTAGGGCTTCCCGCCGCTGGTTTTAAACTAGGACGTGCGGTTAGCAGCCCGAGCGAGGTTCGGGTGACGGGAGCTCGAAGTGTGCTTGCCGATCTGGATTCGGTGGTTACCAAGAAAGTAAATCTTACGGGGCGGACGCAAAACTTTGACGGATTAGTCCCGCTGATTCGCGGTGACGTGCAGATTTTGGATTCCAGTGAAGTACATGTCACCGTACAAATTGTTGAGGAATTGCAGCGTCGACTATTGTCTCCCAAAGCGATTCGCCTGATCAGTGCCGGCCAAGACGTGGACTTGGAGCGCTACAGCTTTTCTCCGCAGACGGTCGTCGTAACGATGTTTGGTGAGACTCATGCTCTGGAGGCTATTGACGCGGAGAAGGTGTCAGTCTACGTGGAATTGCGAGCAGAGGAGCTTAGGCTGGGGGGCAGCCGAACAGTTGAAATCAAAGTCGAACCCCGACTGTCGGACATTGCGTACACGGTGAGCCCGAGCGAGGTCACGATGACTGTAAGTGCCGCTGCGGTGGTGCCACTGGAACGTCCAGTTGAACGTCCAGTGGACTAAGCACGCCGCGCGTTGATCAATCTGGGAGAACTGCGATAACCTCCCTGGGTGAGTGAAGCACGCAAGTATTTTGGAACTGATGGAATTCGAGGCGTCTCTAACGTAGAGCCGATGACCACGGAGACTATCACTCGTTTGGGTATGGCAGTTGCTACGAAATTGCGACAAGGGGATAGACATGCCAGAATCGTAATCGGGAAAGATACTCGTTTGTCCGGGTATATGTTTGAGAGTGCGATGGCAGCTGGAATTGTTGCGATGGGCGCTGACGTTTGGCTAACTGGACCTTTGCCGACACCGGGTATCGCGTTTATTACTTCCTCGATGCGCGCCGATGCATGGGTGGTTATCAGTGCATCCCACAACCCATATGCGGACAACGGCATCAAGCTCTTCGCTCGAGACGGGTACAAGCTGGATGATTCTGTTGAGCGGGAAATTGAGGCACTTATCGACAGTGCCGATCTTAACAGCATGAGGGCGCCCGCAGTAGACATCGGCAAGGCGACGCGAATTGACGACGTGAGTGGTCGCTATGTCGTCTTCTGCAAGTCAACGTTCGCACCCGAGCTAACCCTCGAAGGGCTAAAGATCGTCGTGGATTGTGCCAACGGAGCAGCGTACAAAACGGCGCCACTGGTCTTTGCTGAACTTGGTGCTGACGTGATTGCGATCCATCACGAGCCGAACGGTAAAAACATCAACGAGAATGCAGGCGCGCTCTATACTGACAGTCTGGCCAAGAAGGTCTTGGAAGAAAAGGCCGATCTGGGAATTGCGCTCGATGGAGATGCCGACAGACTGGTTCTGTGCGATGAGAAGGGAGAGATCATCGACGGAGATGCGGTCATGGCTCTGTGCGCAACGCGGATGATTGCGTCCGGCAAGCTGGCCAAAAACACGGTTGTTGCCACGGTGATGTCAAACCTCGGTCTTGAACATGCCATCGTCGGCGCTGGCGGAACCTTGCTACGCACAAATGTTGGCGATCGATATGTTGTCGCTGAGATGCGAAAAAACGGTTACAACTTTGGCGGTGAGCAGTCCGGCCACCTTGTGTTTTTGGACCACATGACAACTGGCGACGGTACCGTAGCGGCGCTGCAGGTCTTGGAAGTAATGATTCGCGAAGGACGAAAGATGTCCGAGCTTGCCAAGTGCATGACGCGAACCCCTCAAGTCTTGGTGAACGTCAAGGTCGGACAAAAGAAGCCACTTGAAGAGCTAAAAGAGGTGATGAAGCTCATCAAGAGTGTTGAGGCTGAGCTTGGCAACGAAGGCCGGGTTCTTGTGAGATACTCGGGGACGGAGCCCAAGGCCAGGGTCATGATCGAAGGGCCGGACATCGCGAAGATTAGAGCTCGTGCTGAACAAATCGGTGCCGAGCTTGTGAAATACTGCGCATGATAGTCGGTATGGGCCTCGATCTCTGCGAGATCGATAGAATTGCGAGCATGATAGAGAAGTGGGATACCCGTTTTACCGAGCGGGTCTTTACCGATGGGGAACGCGAATACGCATCGAACAAGTCTCAGCCCGCACAACATTTTGCGGCGCGCTTTGCCGTAAAAGAAGCGACGCTCAAAGCTCTGTCAGTGCCTCGCGGGCTGTCTTGGCGGGAAATGGAAGTGGTCGGTGGAGGCGGTCGTCCGCCCACTCTTAAGCTCACAGGAGTTGCCAAGAAGGCTGCCGACGCTCTCGGTATTGTGCATTTTCATGTCACGATAAGTCACGCAGCCAATATGGCTGTGGCAGTCGTTATCGCTGAGTCCGCCTAGCAACTCGGACTACCCAGCAAAGGACTCTGGCGTGGAGTTCCAGAGCGAACGGGCACCGAGTAACGATGCCTTGCCGGGCGGAATTACAGCCCTCGGCCGCGTTCGCTGCGCAGTGGCACTTTGCCGGCAATGGCAGCATTGATGATGCTCACAATTCGATCTTTGTCCGCCGGCAGTCGTCCGCCAGTTGGCAAGTAATTGCTCGCGTGGTTTGTCCGAAACAGCGCTGAACTAAGGTTGCTTTGAGCGATCATCGTTCTAAGCTCTCCCAGCATTGTAAGCGGATCGGGCAGGGTGAAGCCGCCTTTGGCAACCATGCGTGCCATGGGCGTGTTGGGCACAACGGTCAGGGTGAGAGCTGCCAGATACTCTGGGTCCATCGCCGATATAAGCTTTGCACTCTCCTCTGCATGCTCCTTGCTTCGGTCAGTTCCGCCGGCGCCGAGTAGCATGATGACACTGATCTTCATGCCCGCCGAATGTGCCTTGTTGGCAGCCTGCACGTGGTCGTCGAAACTTGCCCCTTTGACGATGCGTTTCAGGGTGAGCGCATCGCCAGACTCTGGCCCGATATACAAGAGCGAGAGACCAGCGACCTTCAATTGAGCCAATTCATCAGCAGATTTCTCTAAGACATTCTCAGCCGTCGCGTAGCACATCACCTGCCGAAGCCGGGGGAATGCTTTGCGGCATGCGCTCAAGATTTGCAACCAATTGTCGAGACTCAGGATTAGCGCGTCACCGTCTGCGACAAAAACCTTTTCAATGTCCGGGTGCGCTCGACTGGCCTCGCGAAT
>JAESTW010000534.1 GCA_016763395.1 Kofleriaceae bacterium | reverse complement strand
TGCCGCGCCTTTTTCATACTCGCGAAGACCAAAGCGGACGACGTTGGTTTCTAGGGAGTCAAACTGGGCGAGGTAGTCGATGGCACCTTGGTAGTCATGACGGTCCAGCTTTTTGGTCAGCTCGATGCGAATGGCCTCGGCATCGACAGAATGGCTCCGGTAGAACCAAACGCGCTCGACCATGACGGCCACCGATAGGAAGGATAGGCCGATGAGGAGCCAAAGCACCCACTCGGCTTCAAAGATAGGAAGGGATAAAAGATTGTCTACGAGTCCTGATGACATTGTGTGTCTCCGTGTTCTTCGGCGTCATTGCCGTCGGCGTTGTTGCCGTGACTTCAGACTCTCAGGATCTCGCCCCAGACTCAGCTGTACTTGGGTTGCGCTTTTGTATCAGTTTGTACCAGTGGCTCTGGGGCATGGCTCCTGGGGCTAAGACATTGTAGGATGAAGATTCGATGGAATTTGGAACTTGTATATCAGGCAGATGGCTGAATATGGCTAGCTGGAGCGTTCTGTGCGTAGCTACCGCTATGGCGGGTGTCTCCACAAGTTATGCAGATGGGCCAGCTAGCGACAAAGCAGCCACTCCATCTTTCGAGATAGCGGCGTCCGAGACGGCGGCGTCCGAGATAGCGGCGTCCGAAGACAAGAACCAGCCGGACGATGAGAGTCGATGGGCAGTGTTTCCCGTGATCTCCTCATCGCCTGAGACCAGTCTGATGTTTGGTGGTGTGGTCCTACGACATTTTCGGATTCCTGGCCCTCTAGAGCGCACAGAAAGCGGGTCTTGGCCCCGACGCTCCTCTGTCGCCGCATTTGCCGCCTACAGTCTCAATAACCAATTCATCGCTGCCCTCGCCCCGACGCTCTATCTACAAGGCGAGCAATGGAGCGTAGGCGGGGGTCTCAGTGCGGTTTTCTTCCCTGGTATATTCTACGAAGTTGGAAGAGACAGTCGCGAGTCCTCAGCTGAGAACTATACTCAGCGACTGTTTGCCGGTTCACTGGATGTAACTCGACAGGTCTTCTCCTCATTTCGCGTAGGCATGCAGTTTTCGGCCGCCCACGCTCGCATAACGAAGTCGGAGGCCGGTGGCGTACTCGACAGTGATGGTGTGGTGGGCAGCGATGGCGGATTGATAGTCGGCGCCGGTCCCGTCGTGGCCTGGGACAGTAGAGATCAAGACATGTCTACGCAACGTGGATCCCTTTACAAGGTGGCAGTAAATGTATATCCCCGTGCCTTTGGCGGCGCGTATGGGTATGGACTGCTGAGCTTCAATGCCCGTCGATTTTTTCTTACACCTCAAAACCACGTCTTGGCCCTTAGCTTGGCGGGGCAATTGGGTTGGGGAAAGATGCCCTTTCAAGTCATGGCCAAATTGGGTGGCGGTAACCAACTACGTGGTTACTTCGACGCTCGCTACATTGATATTCATGGAGTTGTTGCGCAGGCGGAGTATCGCTTGCCCCTGTTCTGGAGGATTGGTGGTGCAGCGTTTGCCGGGGTTGGCGAGGTGGCAGGCGAGCTTTCTGCATTTGAGCCCCAAGAGCTTAAATTCGCCGGCGGAGTCGGGCTTCGCTACGCCCTCAACGTCGAAGATCGCGTGAACCTGCGCCTCGATCTAGCAGCCACAGGCGACGGCGACATCAACTTCTACATCGCGATCGGCGAAGCCTTCTAACTTGTTTAACCCTCGTGAGCTGCGCCCTCTATCGGCCAGCTGGTCACGAACATGGCGCCGCCCAATAGGGATTTCTCGACGTGTGCTGCTCCGCCGTGCCAGGCCATGATTCGGCGCACGATGGCGAGGCCGAGGCCAAAGCCTCCCGTGTCTCGGCTGCGACTTTGGTCGAGTCTGGCAAAGGGTTCCCACACTCGGTCCCGGTCTGCTTTGGGAACACCCCGGCCATCATCGTGCACGAGAATGAGCACGACATCGTTGACAGTCTGATACTCGACGCGCACTCGATCGTTGGCGTGGCGAATCGCATTGAGCACCAAATTCTCGACAACACGAGTGAAGTTGCGGTGATAGGCAATGATCGTTGCTTCCGGCTGACCATGATCGTCGATGGTCACCTCGACTTTCCCGCGCAGATCTTCGGTGGAGGCTACAATGTTTCGAACTTCCTGTCCGACTTCAATCGATTCTGTTTGGAAGACTGCCGACTTGTTATCGAGTTTTCCGTAGGTCAGGATTTCTTCCACAAGAGCATCTAGTTCTGTCAGGTTTTCGTCGATAGATCGAGCTCGCTCTTCTCGCTCTTTCTGCGTCTTGTCGGACAAAAACATTTCGACAGCGAATCGAAGCCGTGCGATGGGCGTGCGAAACTCATGGGATACAGCCTGCAAGAGCTGTGTCTGTTGGTCGAGTACCCGCTCTAGCTCTGTTGCCATATGGTTGATGCCGGCACCCAGACTGGCAATTGCATCGCTTCCCTCGTCGTCAACCCGAGCACCAAGCTCGCCAGAACGCAGCCGTGTGGTTCCCTGCTCAAGCTCGCGGAGACGGCGAACCATGGGCATCACAATGAGAGCCGCTGCGCCAAGTGCCGCCACCAGGGCGACGGCTAGACCAAGAAGACCGAGCCAGTGCGTGGCGACAACCGATATTCCGAGCGCTAGACTCATGTAGAGAGCCACCCGATAAAAGAGCATCATCCCGCAACCACGAGCTGGTAGCCCACGCCGCGCACCGAGATGATGAGATCAGAACCATCTTTGCCCAGCTTTGTTCGCAAGCGAGAGATGCGGAGATCAATCGAGCGATCGAGCCCGTCATGGTCGATGCCCCGCAGGTCCTGGTAGATTCGGTCTCGGCTGATGGGTTCGCCGGCGTTCTCCGCGAGGAGTCGCAGCAAGTCAAACTCCGCTGTCGTCAGTTCGACTTCAAGCCCGGCCATTGTCACACTGCGGCTCCCCGAGTCGATAACCAGGGGGCCGACCTCAAGACGCTTGTCCGGAGCTGCGGGCGGCTGCGCGTTCACCCGTCGCAAGAGAGTGTGGATTCGCGCGAGCAATACCCGAGGGCTCGCGGGCTTTTTCATGTAGTCGTCCGCGCCCACTTCCAATCCGACGACCTCGTCGAGATCGTCGCCGCGTGCTGTCAGCATGATGATGGGACCGCGATAGTTCGGTCGGGCATTGCGACATACGGTGAGGCCATCCATTCCTGGCAGCATGATGTCCAAGATGACAAGGTCTGGTTTGAGCTCCTCAATGGCGGCGTTGGCCTTGTCACCTCTTCCCTCGATGGTCACATCGAGGCCCTGTTGTTCGAGGTACTCTTTGACGAGGGACGACAATTTCTTGTCGTCTTCCACCAAGAGGATCTTCGTTCGCTCTTCTATCTCATCCATCGTCGACTCCGTTTTACGCTGCCCAATGAGCGATGTCTACGCTCGGGCATCTACCAGTCGGCTTTCAAGCCAAGAATGGGCAGGATGGGCAAACCGCTCGTCGTACTCTTCTCGGAATAATCGAAGTTGTACTCAATTCCTTCGACGTTCTTCTTGTTCGTCGCATTGATGAGGCTCAGGTAGGCAGAGAGCTTCCAGACATCGAAAATCCAGCTCTTGTCGAT
>JAESTW010000533.1 GCA_016763395.1 Kofleriaceae bacterium | reverse complement strand
GCCCTCGTGATGGGCAAGGTACGAAAGTACTCTCCCGCATCTCTACTGGGATACATGCACCAGAAGTTGAGTTCGGACAAGTTGTTTCTCGGTTGGTATTTTGTTGCCAAGACCTTGGTAACGGACGTTGGGTTGCCGGCGATGGTCACTCTCGGACTTAGCACAGCGGTAGCGACCACTTTGTATCTTGTAGCAACTCCCGTCTCGGTTGGCGTACTAGTCGCGAGAGAACATACCTTGAGGAAGCGAGCCGGTAAAAACGAGACGATGCTGGCTACTGCCTTCTCAGTTCTCCGTGACTACCAAGCCTTTGCTGGGCGCCGCTTTGACGATATTCTGAAGAACGCAAACGCTACGGTCTCCGGCGGGCAGTACTAGGCCCTTTGGGCACAAGGAAGAGTATCCCTGCACCCTAACCTGCCGCTTTGTGCCAGGCAGATGAGGGTATGATATCGAGGTGTATCGAATTTGGACAGAGACCTTACCCTCAGAAGAACTCTCGTCCGATGCGGTACTTCGATTACTGAAGCGATATCGGCTTCAGCCATTGGTCGCGTTGCCGCAAGAGAGGCAAACCCCTGCCATGCTTCGTGCCTTTCAAAAGCTGCACGCGATGCAAGTTCCCATCGGCATATGGCCGTTGCTCGACGACGAGGATGGCTATTGGGCATCGGTAACCAACGCGCAGAAATTCGCGAACAGAGTATGGGAGGCACTCGTGTATGCAAAGAGCGCTGACGTGCCCATTGCGACTGTAGCCATTGACCTAGAACCGAGTGAGACTCTTAAGCGAAGGCTTATGCGGGGCACAATGAGTGCGCGCTATACTCAGTTGAGAAAATGCGACCGAGCGGCTAGGACTGCAAGGGGAGAGCGAGAGTATCGCGAGGCCGTTGCGTGTTACTCCGCTCTATCAGAGAGCCTGCGCGGAGATGGCATTGAAAGCCTGGCCATCGCGATTCCGCCGGTGCTCTTGGATGTTGCGTGCAAAAGTGTCCGGTGGCAAAAAATGTTCGGAGTTCCGGTTACGGAACCAAGGTGGGCGACGCTTTCTCCGATGGTCTACACCTCGATGCTCAGAAGCCTGCTACCGCGAGGGCTAACAGGCCTAGGCCCGGTTTTATTGAAGAAGGTGTGCGCTACCATGAGCCGAGTGAACAGCGATTATTCAACTTGCGTCTCGATTGGGGTCGTTGGCAAAGGAGAGATGAAAGACGAGGTCTGTTACTCGGACATCAGTGAGCTGGCGCGGGATGTGGCCACGGTAAAAAATGCGGGTATTGGCGATTTGGCGTTATTTTCGTTGGAGGGCGTGCTTGACCGAAGGTATCCAGAAGCCTGGTTAGAGGCTCTGGTGGGATAATTGGCATGAGTTTGCCATGGCCGTTGACCTTGGGGGCGCCGCTTTGGATACTTGTGCCATGACGAATCAAGACGATAGCCAACGGGAAACCTTGTCTGATCTGAGTACCGATGAGAAACGTACTTTGGCAGATTTGGCAAGACAGTTTGTACGCACAGATGGTGAGCTGACCGAGGCTGAACGGGCAGAGGTTGCCTCTATCGCCGAGCGAGCTGGCGCAGACGAGTTTTGGAAATTGATGGACGTTGCAGCGGAGTCCGGTGACAGCCTGGAGACTGTTCTTGTCCGGGCACAGAAGATCAAGGCCGTTGGCGCTCATGAACTAATCTATGGCGCGATGTACGAACTCAGTATTATCGATGGCACAGACAGCGGCGAGAATGAACTCCTCGACAAGCTCGCAACGATCTGGAAATTAGAAATCCAAGATCTTCCCGCAGAGTAGAGTTCTTAGGGGGCGAGCAAGCGCCTCGACCCCTAGAATATGCTCAGTTATTTTGCGGCAGAGCCTTCGCTCTGTCCGGAACGAACGAGTCTTCCGGGCCTGGCGCCTGTCAGTTGATCCTCACGGACAATTACTTCGCCGGCGACCATCGTCATCAAGTAGCCAGTGGCGGCTTGAAGAAGGCGTCGTCCGTCGCCCGGCAAGTCTTGGCGCATCTCCGGGTGATGCAAGCGCAACTTGTCAAAGTCAATCACGTTGATGTCCGCGCGCATGCCTTCTGCGAGAACCCCGCGATCGGAGAGTCCAATAAACGTAGCCGTGTCATGAGTCTGCATTTTGATGATTTTCTCAAGGGGGATTTTGCCCGTGCTTCGGTCCCGTGCCCAATGCATCATGAAGAAGGTCGGGAAGCTCGCATCGCAGACTGTTCCCACGTGTGCGCCCGCGTCGCTCAGCCCTGGCAATGCCAATGGGTGGGTAAGCATTTCTCTCACGACATCCAAGTTCATTCCGGTGTAGTTCATGAGCGGGAAATACAGCAAAGCCTTTCCATCTTGCTCGAGAAGTGCATCGTAGACCACAGAGAGAACAGACTGCTTTTTTGCGCTGGCTTCGGCTGCCAAACAGGAACCCACGTCAGGCTCGTAGTTGGGAGTTTCTCCAAGCCTGTATAGGCGCATTGCAACCATATCCAGTTTTGCTAGAAACTCATCTGCCAGTGGCGGAACGCTGCTGCCATCGCCGGCCAAAGGCTCACTTTTTTCCTGCAATAGGCGCTCTTTAAACTCGGGGTCTCGCATCTTAGAAACCTGCTCGTCGAGAGGCAAGTGCGATATCTTCTTGTAGGACGGGAATCCGATGAAAGGGTGGAAGGTCGCCTGCAATCCCAACATAACGCCAATTGCTCGAGGAGCCACTTGGCATCGCAAGGTATGGCCTTTGTCATTGGCCTCTTGGCAGCGTTTGAAGATCCACTTCCACTGATCCGGACTGCCATCTCGTTGCATGGTAGAAATGCTCATCGAGGCGCCACCCGCGGCCTCTAGCATGGTTTCGATGATATCAAATTCCTTATCGAAGTATTCATCGCCATCTGCCATATTGAAGTCGGACACAGCATTTAGCACTCCATGCCCCGAGCCCTCGAAGGCTTGGGCAATTCCCCCAAGTTCTTTGGCCGATGCTTCGGATGCCGGCGTATTGTCTCCTCTAGACGTCCGGTGGTTGTCTGTCCGGCCCGTGCTGAACCCGACGGCTCCAGCATCCAGGGCTTCGCGGACAAGCCTGCGCATTTCTGCAATATCCTTATCAGTGGCGACTTCATTTGCCAGCGCACGATCACCCATCACATAAATTCGCAGCGGGTCGTGAGGGATTTGCGCCAAAAAATCAATCGTATGTGGCTTGGCATCGAGAGCATCCATGTACTCAGGGAATTCTGTCCAATCCCACTGCATACCTTCGGACAGTGCGGTGCCGGGTATGTCTTCCACGCCTTCCATGAGCTCGATGAGGCGCTCGCGATCGCTTGTTCGGCAGGGCGCAAAGCCAACCCCACAACTTCCCATCACACAGGTGGTCACGCCGTGAAGTGCCGAGGGAGCGATTTCCTCGTCCCAGGATAGTTGCCCATCGTAGTGGGTATGCAAGTCGACAAAGCCTGGTGTGATGATGGCGCCGCTGGCATCGAGAGTTGATTTACTCTCCCCTGGGCAATCTCCAAGCGCGACAATCTTTCCGCCAGTGATGGCAACGTTGCCGAGATATCCCGGTGTTCCGGTGCCGTCAAAGATAGTTCCGTTAGTAATTTTAAGGTCATACATGATATCGGGCTGCTTTCTGAGGAGAGGAAGAATTGAGTTGTAGGGGAATTTAACCGATTGGTCAATACTATTTTGACCGATCGGTTAAATTCGGTGGATCGAGCAATTGAGCTAGCTCCCCGCTTATCGGTTTTAGATCGGGATCTTTGGCAATCTCTCGCGTAGGGTCGGCTGCTATGAACAGCAACGAGACCAAGATCTATGGGCAGCACGCGTGCCACGCGCTTTTTGCCGCTCGCCCCAATGACATCGTCCGTGTGCTTTTTACTGAAAAGGGTGCAGTCGGTTTTGGCGAGCTAATGAAGCATTGCGCGTCCGAGCACAAGCCCTACCGGATCGTTCCCAATGAGGAATTGGAAAAAGTATCAGGCGCACGCCACCATGAAGGGGTTTGTATTGTTGCTTGGCCTCGCGCGACTCGCAACTTGGACCACATCTTGGCAGACCAAGGGCCAGGGCTGATTTTGGCTCTGGACAAGGTAAGCAACCCGCACAACATCGGAACTCTTCTACGTACTTCGGCTCACTTTGGTGTCCGAGCCGTCTTGCTCGGAGGTGCTCTTCGAAGACTCTCGGCAGCAGCGTACAGAACAGCGGAAGGCGCTGCAGAAACTGTCGATGTATTTTTCGGGGAAGACTTGAAAGAAACCCTGACAGACTGCAAAGCCGCAGGGTTTTCAATTTGTGCGACCTCGAGTCATCAGGGTGATTCTCTGTACGAGACTGCATTGCCCAAGCGCTGTGTCGTTCTCCTGGGCGCAGAGCGTGATGGGCTGTCCAAGCCCTTGTTTGCTATGGCCGACACCTTGCTCTGCATTCCCGGAAGCTCACAGGTCGAAAGCCTCAACGTTGCCTCGTCCGCAGCAGTATTCCTAGGGGAATATTGGCGGCAATACGGCAGTGCCCTCTCGTAGTAGGAGGGAGGGCATTGTGACATCTGAGCGCAAAGAACTCGATTGGCATGAGCCCAGTGGTTGGCCGGACGACGCAAAGCGCGATCGGCTTATCGGGGATTGGCATATCTATCAGCGAAAAGGCGGACACCGGACCAGTACCGATGATTTGATTGCAGCTTGGTACGCAGTTCACCGCAACCCAGTGGCGCAGACCGGACGTATCGGGAGTTATCTCGATTTGGGCTGTGGGGTTGGGAGCGTATTGCTAATGGTATGTCACAAGCTTTGTCCGGTTCGCGCTGTCGGAGTAGAAGCACAAGAGCAGTCCGCGGCAATGTCCGCTCGAGCGGTTGCTGAGTTGCCTGAGAACGACTCGGTGCTGTCTATCGTACAGTCCGATTTTCGAGACCTCGATGATGAAATCCTGTCCGGTGGCTTTGACCTAATCACCGGTTCTCCTCCGTATTTTCCGCTCAATGCCGGTGTCTTGCCCAACGACGCCCAAAGGCGCGCATGTCGGTTTGAGGCCCGAGGAGGTGTCGAGGCGTATTTGACTACGGCCGCAAAAGCCTTGTCGGACAATGGTCGCTTTTACATTGTGCACCAAACAACATGGGCAGAGCGAGTGTTGGCGGGGGCAG
>JAESTW010000532.1 GCA_016763395.1 Kofleriaceae bacterium | reverse complement strand
TTGTAGAGCGGACTTTCGCGAGCCAATCGAACCAGGCGGTCTCGCCGACGAATGGGAGTTATTGGCGCTATTGGCGCTGCTTCGGGGACAGCTACCGGTGTTGGCGCTGGCAAGCTATGCCCTTGCTCCATCGTGTTTACTAGCAGGCGTAGTTTGCGAAAGCGTTCGGGTTTGCCTGCGCCTGGTTGATGAAGAGCGGCCAACGCCAAATGTAGATGGTGCCGAGCAAGTGCTTTGTCTTTCAAGCTTGGCAAGGCAAGTGGGGGCTGTGGGGCACTCAGAGCCAAGCGCATCTCGGACCCTTTGCGGAGCGCGTTACCGATTTTGCTGCCAATAGATTGGGACCACGGAGACAATTTGGAAAAGATATCAGCCATCACCCCATACTAGGAGGCCTTTTTCAATGTGGCTAGAAAACGGAGTTTTTTGCTCGGAGGCCCCTGCATGGAAGCATTGTGCTAAACAGTGAATACGCCATTGCCTGTTTTTACGACGATATTGTGTCTTATTGCCTTGGCCGGATTACTGGTTGCCGAGAAGCGCCAACTACCCAGGTTGCGAGCTGCGAGTAGAGTATCCGCGTCGCTTGCCTTTATCGCCCTGGGATTGGTGCTTTTGCTAGCAACCCCATCATCGCACTATTCAAAATGGATACTCCTAGGACTCGTGCTGGGCGCCATGGGTGATGTGGCTCTTTTGTCCGGTGAGTCTCGTTGGTTCTTGGCCGGGCTGGGAGTTTTTCTACTCGGTCATATTGCTTATATCGTAGCGTGCTCTTGCCTCGTCCCCATCTCGGACTGGCCGAGTCTCTACGCCGTGATTCCGCTGGCTGTCGCCGCCATTGCACTGGTTCTCTTGTGGCCTCATTTGGGCAGTATGAGAGGCGCGGTTGTTTGCTACATTGCCGCAATCGTTCTGATGGTAGTCGGAGCCAACGCGGTATATCAGGCGCCTATCGAGAGTTTTAGTGATGGGCAAAAGCAGCTACTGCTCGCTGGAGCCGCCTTGTTTTTTGTGTCCGATCTCTCGGTCGCCATCTCCCGCTTTGTACGAACACGCTTCGTCGATAAACTCTGGGGATTGCCAGCGTACTACCTCGGGCAACTGTGCATTGCCTGGACGATTTTTTCGAACTAGCAGTGCGTTCCAACCTCGCCGGTTTAGGCCGAACGTTATCGGCGAAATTGGAAGCACGGTCGCGGTTATTTGCGAAGAGACTTGCAAGCAGCGAGTGCCGTTGCTTGGTGCTCAGGATTCGGTGAAGTTGTTCCGCAGGTGTAAACCTTCCCGTCAAAGGTCAGGTGGGACTTCACCCAGTAGTTCTTGCCCATTCCGCCTTTGTTGATGAACGTGACATGCCAACCGTTTTCAACTTCTTCTTGGGTAACATCGGTTCCCGAGTAGGTGCTCTTGAGGTCTTCGATTTCGGCAGCAAGTGTCTTTGCCGAGAATTGTCCGGCTTCTTCTATGCCGACAACCAGGCCGGGTGCTTGAATCATTTGGCTACCCGCCAGCTCGCTGACCTTGGCTCCAGCAGGAGCGTCCATTGTCAGACCGAGCTTCTCGATCTTAAGTGGAGCCATCGCGCCTTCTTTGGATTTTTCACCCTTGTCTACTTCTGCGGTTTTGCCAGCGGTGTCGCCCTTGTTGCTTTTATCGCCACTTTCTTTTTCTTTGTCTTTGCAAGCACCGAGTGCGAGTAGGGCTGCGAATACGGCTATTTTGAGTTTCATACTGACTTGTCCTGTTGATTTGGAGGATCGGCCTAGACCGAAAGTGGAGTCTAGGCATCGATGTTCCAAAGACTAAAGCAACGGACTATTGATTCGATGGATCTCATCGAAATTTCGCCAATTTTGCACTGGGTCACTGGGCCAAACAGGTGGGTCAAATTTGCGGGCGCGAACGCTGTCTAGGCATGTCGGACCAGGCGTGGATACAGGAATATTCTTACGACAACTCGCGACGTAGAACATTCGATAATGGAAGAAAAACTTTTGCACAATGACGTCCGCTTTCCAGGGAGAAAGCCCTAGTTCCCGCCAAAACTTGGGATGAACTGAGCTCGGTGGCTGCTCGGTCACGGCGATATGCATTGCCTTGTATTTGAGAACGATCGAGCGCCCAAACTCGGTGGTGAGCTTGGTCATTAATCTCGCTTCAAGCGCAACTTCAGGTTGGCTCTCAAGGCCCGGGGTTCCCCGCAAAACCGTTTGTACGACCGCTTCAAGTGGCTGGCTCCAAAGCTCTTCGACTACCGCTGGATCGTGTAGTGGAAGTAGAACTTTCAGATCGCTTCCTTCCGCGACCAGCGTGCTCAACAAGTGAGTAACTCCTCCAGTTGAGCCAGCGCCAACGACGTCGCCCGTATCAACTAGCGAGATATGTCCGAGCTTTCGTGACAATCGACTCTTTCGAACTTCGGCGATTGCCGCAGAAGCGGAACGGAACTCGGGTAGGGGAAACTTGCCTGCGACCCAGGCCATTTCAGCCAATTCGTCGGCAAGTTTGTCCGCTAGAGCCTGATCGCCATCGGTACAAACATGAACCGCCCAACCCAAGTCCTTAGCATTGGTGTAGGGATGAACCATGAAGAGATGTGCGCTAATTACATCTGGGCGATTGCACAGAGATTTGATGTGCCGGAAGATCTGGCGCATGGGGGCAAAAAAATCGATGGTTGTACCACCGCCCAAGGTTATAGGTAGCTTGCGCCACGCCCGGACAGGAGTGATTTGACTGCGCAAGGTCGCGATGAGCTGCTGCATGGCTCGCACGCCGGTTTTGCGAAGGTCTCTGTGCGGGTTTGTCCGAAACCCTTCGAGGATTGTACTTGGGTCCACGGTCCCGGGCGAGAGGTTTGCGTGCAAGTCATAACTTATGGCAAGTGGCGTATCTCCGATAATTGCCCGAATATCCTCCAATAGCACAGCCTCGGGGGCTCGCTCCAAATTCTCAACACGCATCGACCCGTGCATGGCCAAGTAGACGCCATCGACTTCGCCCATGTTTTGTAGAGATCGCTTCAGATTCTCACGGAGCCAGGAGAAGCAGTCTTCGCTAATGGGACCACTGGGCACGGCCAGTGCGGAGAGTAAAGGAACACATTCGACCTGCTTCGCGTTCTCGGCTGCTTCGAGTGCGCCCCGAAGTTCCGCCTTTTTTAGAATGTCGACGAGTTCATGGCGCTTTCCCAGTAGGTGTTTCTCTAAGTCTGCACCTTCATAGTAGTGCGCGGACTCGAATTGCTCCCTTTCAGTCAAAAGCGGTGAATAGGAGCATCCCTCGTGAAAAATTCTGCCGTAGGCGATTCGCAGAGGACGGAGCGTTGACTGTGCTTTACTGGCCATTTAGGAAAACATCTCCCCAAGGAACAGGATCAGAAGCTTCTCGCGTGCTTGCGGAGAACAACTGTTTAGCAGACGGTGAATTGTGGCCTGTTTGTCCGGGAGTTTACCATCTCGAATTCCGAACTCAGCCATCATCGTACTCGTGTCGAGGCCTCCGCCTCCTTGGGCAACGGCTTCAAGCAACTGCACAAGGGCCTCGGGGGCGTCCGAATACTCGGGCAAGTTCTTGCTGGCTGCGGCTAGGTCAACGAGAAACGCATCTACTCGGCTGGAGTTACCAGGATCGATGCTGAAGTGGATGTGAGCTGGTGAATTGCCGAAGGCATAGGTCGGTTGTACATGCCAACCTGCCTCGGTGAGCCTGTCCGCCAACTCAAATACGTCACTTTTGCCGCAGGCGACGGCGATAAGCCCCATCGTCGGTTTCCCCAGCACCTTAATGCCCTCAATCTGAGAGACGCCTTCCACGAACTTCTCTGTTGCAGTCCACATTGAGCCGACAAGTTCACGGTAGCCGCTTTTGCCCAGGTGTTGAAAAATCGCCCATGCTGCCGCCATTGGGGCAATGGACTTCGAACCCAGGATGCTCGGGTTTACAATCGAGTAGCCAGACCAGCGAGCGCAAGAGTAGTACTGGCAGTCACGCAATTTGCGGCTTCTCGAAAGTAGGACACTAATACCTTTTGGGGTAAATCCGTACTTGTGCAAATCGACGGACATGGAGGTAACGCCAGGGACTTGAAAGTCAAAGTCGGGAATCGCGACGCCATTGTCTCGTTGAAAGGGCAGTACCCAGCCGCCGATGCAGGCGTCGACATGTAGAAGAACCCCTTTGTCCTGCGCTAGCTGTCCGAGTTCAACAATGGGATCAATAACACCGTGTGCGTAGCTGGGAGCGGATGCGACGATTAGAATCGTGTTGTCGTCCAGCTTGCTCTTGGTGTCCTCAACGCTGGCACGCATGGTAGTGGGGTCGATGTCGACTAGAATAAGTCTTACTCCCAAATAGTGAGCTGCCTTGTGAAAGGAGGCGTGCGCCGTCTCTGGAACTAGAATATTGGGGTCGGAAACCTCAGGCCGGTACTGCCGAGCATAGTCGCGAGCGGCCTTTACCGAGAGAATGACACTCTCTGTGCCGCCAGAGGTTATGGTACCGCAGGCGTCATCAGGGGCACGAAGATGCTCCAGGCAAGCTCCAACAAGGTCGTTCTCAAGCCGGCGAGCACTGGGATAGACCGTCGGATCGAGACCGTTCCCGGTCATTCCGCTAGCAAATGCCTTGCGGGCCAAGTTGTTGACCGAGTCGCCAGCATCGTAAATGAATGCGAAGGCGTGTCCGTCCGAAGAGAGGTCGTCGGATTTTAGGCTAGCGAGCCGTTCCAGTATCTCTTCGTCGTTTGAATTTCCTTGCTCTAAAAAAAAGGTGCTCATAGTAATCTCCGGTCAGTGGTTATCTAGTAAAGGATCGCGTTTGAGAGGTGCCAGAAGGACCTCCCACAAAAGACTGTGAACCGGTGCCAACTCGACGTCCAGCATCACTCGTTGCAGCATGAGTCCGTCGATCATTGCCCGACAAAGATGAATCAAGGCAGCCGGATCGCAGGGGTGAACTGTGCCAGCTTCGATGCCGGCAACAATTCGTTTGGTTAGCGCTTGGCGATGTATCTCGAAGGCCTGGTTGCCGATTTCGATGAACTTCTTGGTTCTATCGCTACCGGACAAGGCTATCGCCTGTGTCAAAAAAAGGATGCGCTCTTCATGTCCGTGATGAAATTCATGAACCGCTTTGACCTGGTGATAAAGCTGATCAATAGGGTGCTCATGCTCCATCATCTTGCCAATGACAAACTGTGCTTGCTTGGCCAGGAGGTTGGTAAAGGCGAATTCGAAAATCGCAGCACGGTCAGAGAAGTGGTAGAGCAGGGTCGGCCGTTTGATGGAAAGCCCCTCGGCCAAACGGCTCATCGAGCACTCGATGCCGTGTTCCCTAAAGAAATTCACGGACTTATCGCAGATTTCCTGCCTCTTTTTTGTATCGATTGGACGTGCCATAACCTGACGTATTGTCAAGTAACAGGTTTCCTGACAATACGTCAAGGAATAAATGGCAAAAGCCCCACAGCAAAAAGCCCCACACTGATGTTCTCAGGATGGGGCTTCTATTTTGTGTTGGGTTGCTGGGCCCTTGGCGGTTGGGCCGGTTCTCTTAGATTCCGAGTCGCTTCAGTGTGTCGTGGTATTCGCGGGCGATGTCGTCGACGATTTGTTCAATCGATTTGACGGCAGTGATCTGAGTGACACCTTGTCCGGCGCTCCAGATATCCTTCCAGCGCTTTGCCGACTCCTCTCCGCGAGTAGGAGATGTCTCGTCCGGAATCGTCTTCTTGAGGAAGTTGGCGTGAATACCGGACACTTGATTGGTGTACACCACATCGTCGTGGCTGCTGTCTACGACGCATTGCTTGTAGCCATCACTCGCTGCACACTCCGTTGCCGCGATAAAGCGAGTCCCCATATAGGCAAGCTCGGCGCCCAAGCAAAAGGCAGCAGCGACTTGCTCACCGCCAGAAATGCAACCAGCAGCGATGATTGGAGTCTTTAGCTGCGCTTTGAGGTAGGGAATGAATACATAGGGGTTTACTTGCCCCGCGTGTCCGCCGGCACCCTGGCTAACCCCGATGATTCCATCGACTCCAGCGGCCTCTGCTTTTTTGGCATGACGCAAATTGATGACATCGTGAAACACGGTCATGTCTTGGGTGTGAGCAGCTTTTACAATCGGTGTCGGATCACCATAACTTGTGATGAGAACCGGGACCTTGTACTCCATACAGAGGGCGACATCTATTTTGAGTCGCTCTGGATCGCTGAGCCCGATAGTAAAGTTGATACCAAATGGCTTTTCGGTCTTCGATCGCAACCACTGCAAATCGCTCTTCAGAGCTTCGGAGGTGCGAGCGTTGATGCTGGGCATGCAGCCCAAAATTCCAGCCTCAGCGCAAGCCAAGAGCATTTCTTTACTACTGATTAGAAACATCGGCGCAGCTACGATGGGGTAGCGCAGGCCGAGTCGCCGAGAGAGTGGAGTGCTAAATGAGCTCATTGGCGCCATGGTATCGGAGTTTGCATTCGTTGGCGCGATCAACTGCCCCGAAAGAGTGGGTGCCCGAGGATTCTCTTGCCGAATTCCTCTTCTGCGGAGGGCTCGATATCGGACGGGTATTTCGCTGTCGAGCGCTGCCATCGTTTTAGCCACGTTGGGCCGAGGAGCGATTTGGGATCGACTTGCGCGGCACGTGCGGGGGTATAGGCGATGGTTGTCTCGGCTTTGGCACCTGTGCTTTGTCCGGGCGCAACAAAGAACCCAGCGGCCAAGAGGGCAGCCCGGACGGCGGTCGAAGAGCTGTAAGTGTAGAGGGCGGCCGGGTGGTCCTGGCAGTGGACAAATAGCTTGTGAAAGGCGCGGTAGGTCCATTCCTCTTGGTTGGTTTTACTTGAGAACATGTCGAAGAAGATGATGTCCGGCAATGCGATCTCATCGCTGCGAAATTCTTCTTGGAAATCCCCCTGTA
>JAESTW010000531.1 GCA_016763395.1 Kofleriaceae bacterium | reverse complement strand
TAGCCAGGAAAAATCAGTTCGCGAGCCAGGACCAGCGCCTTCTCTACCTCGCTACGATTCGGCAAGTGATAGGACTTAATATGCTCCATACCGCCGGAGAGAGTATTGTAACTCTCGAGCAAGGCGTCTACGTGCGCTTCGGTCTTTCCCATAGGGCTATGTCCTGTCCGCTTGTGGGTCAGTTGCGCTGTTGATTGCCAGCACTGCCTCTTCTAGCCGGGTCTCCGAGACCGACACCCGAGTGGGCATGCCGCCCTCCAAACCCAAAATCTTGATAAAGTTCCAACCAGAGTCGAAGGCCGCGGCAAAAGTCACTGCACCGGAATCCACCACGGCAGAGACCGGACAGCGTTCTTGTCCGATGAGCAACAGCTCGGTCTTGTCGTACGGTTCAGGCCTTTGCGATGCATCCACCAAGGCGATGCGTCCCCGGGTCTCATACTGCGCAACCAGAGCGGCCGTCCCTCTATTGTTGGCATCAAACTCGCGTTCAGCTTCGTCGATAACCTCTTGATGCACTCCCTTGGGGCGCCCCTCTACCAGCCAATGCACCACCGAGCGCTTGAGATCTTCATCCCGAAAACGAGCCCGCAATGCCCGGTCAATCTTAATTCCTATCGGCCCAGTAGTACCTGTCCGGGTGTCAACACAGCGAGCATCGTGATCAGCTCCAGGGTATGGCTCTTCCCCACCCAGAATCCACTTTGCCGCCGAGTACAAGCCATCGAGGTCTGAATGCGCCACAATAGTGTCCACCGGTCCGGCGGCTCGGACTATCTCTGGAGTTATCATTTCAGGGCACGCGCCATGCTCGGCTTTTGTCGCCAGCAGAAACCGCACATCCTCGGCATATCTTGCGTGCATTTCATGATCGTGGTGATCGACCCAGGCAGCCAGGCGATCGCCGAGGCCGTCGATGAGCTTGAGGGTCAATCGCTCAAAGGTAACTTTAGAACTGGAGGTGGCCGCAAAGGCAATGTCGAGAACAACCACACGACCGTTCAGTTTCGCCGCCTTGGGCAATCCTCGCGGAGAAGCGAAAACAAGCGTGGGCATAAATGGAGGAGCAGTCACGGCGCAAAGCTACTTCCTTTACCTCCCTGATCCCATAATTAAGACGATAGGAAACCAACAATATCGACTTGCCTCACGTTATCTCTCTGCTGTCCATGGTAGCGTTGCCGCCATAATGAGATCGTTGTTCGTCTGTACCTCCTTTCTTCTCTCTTTAAGCTTTGTGGGCGCCTGCGGAGAGGATGGTGGCGGTGGTGATACCGACGCAACTCCCGTGACCGACGCAACTCCGGCTGATGCCATGCCTCTTACTGCTTCTTGCATTGAAGCCGCCAATCACTCCGACCTAGCTTGGCTTCAGGACAATATATTTACTGGAGGCTGTGCTGCGTTCAGCTCTTGTCACATGAGCGAGGCGCGCCAGGCTGCCAATTTGAATTTGGAGTCGGGAATGACACTGGCTGCCATGCTCAATGTTGACTCGGTACTCTTCCCCGACTGGAAGTTGGTGGTCCCCGGCGATCCCACGAACAGTTATTTGATGGTGATTTTGGGGGCGGAGATCGGCCCGCTCAAGGATGGTGTGGGAACGATGCCATTTAACTCCGGCACACTGTGTAAGCCCAAGCTTGACGCTGTCAGCCGTTGGATTAGCGACTTGCCACAACCATAAGCTCTGATGAGATTCCTCACATTTCGGCAATTTCGAGCTCAAGTTCTATCTTCTCAAGTCCGATTGTTCCCCTCATGCAGTGTCAATTTGTATGCAGGGTTCTTGACCACCCACCGAAAACACTTGTAAAAATGGGTTGCTAGGTACTTTCAATTCGATCTTGCTCCCCAAACAGTGTTTTCTGGATATGTTTTCTGAATACGTTTTCTGGATACGCAACGATTCTGGCACTGCTACTTCTTCACAAATAGCGCGATAGGTTAAAGGCTAAAATGGAACGGTTAGGCGATATTTTTCAAAAGGGTGGACCATTCTTCATGATCAACACCTTCTTCTTGGCGTTGGTCATTGGTCTCATTATTGAGCGTTCAATGTACTTTTTGGGCAAAGGGCATATCAATGCCGGTGCCTTCCTCGACCAAATCAAGCGCCTCTTGGCTGCCAATAACATCGATCGAGCGAAGAAACTCTGCGATGCGACAACGGCACCTATCGCTCGGGTGGCCAAAGCGGGTCTAGGCAAAATCCATCGGGGTGAAGCCGCTGTCGCTCAAGCCATGGAAGAAACCATGATCGACGTGACCCCGGAGGTGAAAGTCCGAATCGGCGCTCTGTGGTCGATGGCGAACATCACAACTCTAACCGGACTTCTCGGTACCATTACCGGACTGATTGCAACCTTCTCCGCTGTTGGTGGCGCTGACCCTGCTGAGAAGCAAAAGGCACTTTCCGACGGTATTGCCGAGGCTATGTACAACACCGCTTACGGTCTTGGAATCGCCCTGGTCTGTATGATTGCTCACCTGATGCTCAGCACTGCAAGCAAGCGAGTAATGGCTGACCTAGAAGGCTTCTCACTCAAGTTCGAAAACATGCTTGGTGATGGCAAAGACGGCGGCCAGGGTTAGTCCCTAGTAAGGATTCAGCATGAACTCCGCACAAGTTCGAAACAAAGCTCGCGTCGCAATGGCGAAGCGCGAGGACGAGATCGAGGAAGAAGAGATCCAAGGTGGAGAGATCAACCTGGTTCCCTACCTCGATATCGTAACCAACTTGATGCTCTTCTTGCTTGTCAGTGTGCCTTCCGGTTTTATCCTCGGACAGATTGACACCACCCTTCCCGACCATGCTCCGGCGAGCACCAAGGCGCCTGTTGATCCTGCCAAGAAGCCTGACGAGCAACCACTTCAAGTCATGGTGTCAGTCACGCAGAATCGGCTGATTCTGTGGAGTGTATCCGGGCTTGAGGGAACTCTGGACAAACCCAAGCTCACCCTGAACTTGATAGCTCCAGAGGAAACCGGCGATGCCCCCCGATACGATTATTTAAAGCTCAATGCGGCGCTCACCGAGATCGC
>JAESTW010000530.1 GCA_016763395.1 Kofleriaceae bacterium | reverse complement strand
GCTGGCGCACGAATCCGTATAACTCAGGAATACTACTAGACTAATCACTCGTTACGTCAACGTTCTGATCGGCTTGTCCGTCCCATGACCGTACTGATATGCGCCCGGTTGAGTATTTGTCCGTAATCTCTTCGAGGATCGCGTCCGGCTTTCGAAGGTCTAGTAGGCCTCCGCCAAGACCACTTTCAAGTTCTTCGTGGAAGCAGACAAGCTGGTTTTCGACAATCATTCTGATGGCGTCAAGCAGGCCAACCTCCTCGTAGTGACCATCACACAATTCGAGTATGAGTTGGCCGTGCGTGTGCCAAGGGCCGAAACTGAGACTGAGATCGCCATTCGACACCCAGACGTTGATGTTTCGGCCCGAATCGCCTGTTGGTGAAGGAATCTCGACAACGAGGTCAGACTCCGTTCCGTTGTCACTCTCTTGCATCCGACAGTGCTGTCGCCATTCGGGACGCCAACGCATCAGAGCGAGAAAGAACTGCCTTGAAGGCGCAGCTAGCGACTCCTCGCGCAACGGCACTATTTGAATTCCCTTGTCTGTCATCGATCCTCATCGCCAAATCAAAAGAGACAATATGATAACTATCGCGGCATTGGTAGCGATCACTTTGGCGTGACAAACAGCGGTCACTTTGCCCGCAACTTGACACTTTGTAACTGCGCATCAACATCTGCTCGAATCTCTTTCCACGACACAAGCTCAATGTCTCCACTCTCGATTTGAGCGATACGGTTCGTGATTTCACTTTGCCACTCGGGGCTAAGTTCTGTAGCGGAAAGATCGAGACCCAGCGGACCGCTCTCCCTCGATGATGTTGGAGACGCTATCAGTGCGCTAATAATATTACTTGCAGACGGCGGGGGCGGTACCCTTGAACGGTGTGACCATAGCCTCGCCATCTTCAATGATTGCATTGGCCTTGCGCCTTTGCATCACAGCAAGTTCTTCTCGTTGTACCAAAATCATCTTGCCCATCTCGGTGTCCGGGGCGCAGACTTTCTTGGTGCAGCTATCATACTGATCACAGATACCGGTCGACATCACTACTTCCCCTTCGCCTGAGGCCGAACAGCTATCGGTCCAATCTACTACCAAGTCGCCCGACTTCAGAGACCACGTGCCGGTGTGAGTGGCGCCGCAGCAACTTCCGTCGGTTCCAACATAGGAATCATAGACCAGTTTGCCGTTGGCACAGAGGGTGTAGCTCTCAGCATCGCGAGGCGTCATGATTTCAAGGGTTCCTACGAATTTGTCTGAGCCTAAGCGAACCTCCTCTGGCACAAGAGCATTGATGCGTTCCTTCCAGTCTGGCTGAGAACGTAAAAACTCCATGTCCGGGTCCTTTTCAATGAACTTGAAGGCGTTGTATCCTCGATGAATCGCCTTGGCCAAGAAATCATAAGCAGGCTCCACGGTTTTGAGACGACTGTAGGAGCAGGCTGTGTTGTACAGTGCCATTTCTGGCTTCTCGTATCCTAGCTGCAGCGCGATCTCGTAGGCCTTAATCGAGTCTTCAAGGCGGTCGATATTGGAAAGGCTATTTCCGTAATTGTAGTAGGTCTTGCCGTTGGCCCAATGAGAGATGGCCTCTTCGTACTTGAGAACAGCCTCTGTGTCATTCTTCTTTTTGTAGAGAGCGTGGGCCTCTTTTCGCAATACCTCAGCGGCGGCTCGCTCGTCGGCTGGAGAGTCAGAGCTATTCTCATCACCGCCGGGGACGCGATTGATGTACATCGCCCAGCTCTTGGAGAGATAGTCTTTGGCAGGAACCTTCTTGGCCTCAGCCTCGGACTTTGCAGCCTCGAGCTTGCCAGTTTCAGGCTGCGCAGTCTCGGGCTCGCCAGTCTCAGGCTTTGCCGCTACTTCTGTAGTCTTCGTTTTCGCAGCCTCGTTGGTTGAGGAGGCGGGCTGCTTTTTGTCTTCGGTTTTGCTGCAAGCGGCAAGAGGAAGCATCAGAACTATGGCGAGCCATGTGGGTACATTTGACATTAGCGAAGCCTATCGGTCCACACAGTCAAACTCGACCCTTCGTCGCGCCCTTTTCCTTCACCAGCAATAAAAGGGTCGTGATAGTAGAAGAGCAAGGCTCCATACAAAGGCCCGGTGGCAGGCGTATCGAGGGTAAGAGAAACACTCATTTCCTCTGGCGTCAGCCCACTATTGCGCTTTAGAGCGTGGGTGCTGATCTCATAGGCGGCAATCCAGCCAGTACCAAAGAATCGGCCCCAGCGCTTCTCATAGAGAATCTCCTTCAGCCCCTCATCACTAGCAAGTCTAAAGACTAGGGAACGAAAGAGATCGCCGGTTGGCGTTTTGTGCCCGCGTGGTGCTACAGAAAAACTCAAATGCAGTAGCTCTTTATCCAGCTGCTCCGATTGAAAGTCTGAGAACTGGTCCCGCATCCAGTCCTTATTGTGAGGGCCCATGAGCTGGTGTCCGGCGTAGTGACACTCTTGGCACCGCTCCTGTCCGCTGCGTTGCCACTCGCCATAGGTATCTTGCATGGGCTGGTGCGAATAGGTCACGGTGTTTGCGAAGGACTTCGGGAAATTAAACTGATGACACTCGGCGCAGAACTCGGCGGTACCAAGATAAGGGCTCGCCACAACATCGTGACCTTCGGGGCCTGAAGCATCCATGGCATGCAGTCCCAAGATGCTGCCCTCGCGGACATGGCAAGTTGCGCAATTGATGCCTTCGTCGGCCCAAGGCTCATCTCCCTGCATTTCTTGGCGTAGGGGCGCATGACAGTGAACGCACCAATCGTGCCTCTCAAAGGCATAGGCCCGCTGAAAAATTTTGCTAGTCCAGGCCTGTCTGTGCATGCCCTTTTGCCATTCGGAGTGGGAGCCCTGATGACAGGGCAGGCAATACTGGGATGAGAGTTTGTCTGGATCCGATTCCCAGCCAGTGACGATAGGTGCGGTTCCGCGGAGGAAGAGACGATTGGGTGGCGTCTCTTGGCGGACTGTGGTCGCCTTGGTGCTCGCTTCCACCTCGTGAACCACGTTGTCAGCCACTTCGC
>JAESTW010000529.1 GCA_016763395.1 Kofleriaceae bacterium | reverse complement strand
GGTGTCGGCGTTTTACTCCCATCAATCCCGATGATGATATCGCCTCGTTGTATGCCCGCCATGTCCGCCGGGGTGTCCGGGATTACCTCATCGACTCGCACCCCGCCATAGGCAGCGGAAATCGAAACTCCCAGCCACGCTTTGTGAACTTGTTCTTTGGGAGTTGCACTTGCGTCCCTCAGCCCAACTCCCCAACTGGCACAGCACGCCAACACCACCAACACCGGGAGTAAGAAAAGCCGCATGGCAACACTCTATCAGTCTTTGGCATATCGGCAATCTCTACTGAAACAGACAACCACAAGGTATATAAATGTGTGCGAACGTAAGCAATTTGCCTTCATGTCCTACACATGCATACAATGCAGCATGTCCACACGTGCACATACGGAATCTCGAATCGCGATGCGCTTCGATAAAACATTTCAAGTTACTGTATTCAGTGAGCTTTTTGGAGAAATGCGGGCCATCGCTCGCAACATTAGTAGCACTGGAATTGGTTTGGAGATGCACGAGCCCCTACCTTTGGGCACAGTGGTGACGATCCGATTTTCGATTCCTGATGAAAGAACAGAGCTTTGTATGAGAGCAGAGGTGAAACATCACTACTGCTTTAACTACAATGTCGGAGAACAAGCCGCAGCCACTCGTGGAATAGGACTGCGCTTTTTGGAGTTGTTGGAAGACAGTGAAGATTACAGACAAACTACATTTACGCGCCGTCGCAATATTCATTAGTTGCTGCGTTGGTACCTTGCTCATCCCAGGGGCCATCAACTCCGCTCACGCTGAGGAACGAGTAGCTCCCAGTGGCGGAACGACGACGGATCTCCTGCAACGGCTTTCAAAAGCGACGACAGCCGCAGAGCGAATCTCGCTTGCCAAAGAGTTGGCAAGCTTGGGTTCGTCGGCGGTAGGTGATCTAAAAAAACACTTGCAGCGCAATCGCAAATCTAGCGAGTCATCTCGTCGCAGTGTTCTCGGTGCAACTGGCGCCGCGGTTCCCGATAAAACCGGACGGTTCAGAATACCAAAACGAATCAGCTCCAAAACGCAAAAGAAAAACGATGACTTTGATTGGTTGGCGGCTATAGGAAAACTTTCCTCGCGGGCAGGGTTGGCCGACGTTGTTGTTGACGTCGCAATCATTCGTGCGCTCGCCTCGATCGAAGACCCTGCCGCAGGAATCGTAGTCTTAGACTTTGCTTTCTCTGAAGGAGGTCTAATCTACCGAGACGAATGCGGCAGATATTTACGTAAGATGTCTCCCTACTCGCTGCCGGCGTTGATTCGTGGTTCACAGAACCTCAAAAGTAAATCCATGAAGCGTTACTCGCGCTATCAGTTGGAGCGCTTGCACCGTCAAAATGCCCACAAGGCCATCCTGGCGGCAACTGACGAAAATCTGAAAATTTCGATTTTGACTGCATTTGCAGAATCGCAGTACCGAGAAGCGGTCTTTGCAGTTCTGGACACAACCAATCACAGCGCACCTAGAGTCCGCGCCGCTGCCCGTGCCGCTTGGCTTGAGTTTGCCACAGGTAAAGAACCTCCCAAGCCGCCGGAGCGAAAGCTCGCGCTTCCCAACGGCGAACACACGAGAAATAAGGAACCGCTCTGGCTCGATCACCGAGTTTTGGCGACCACCGCGATTCGTGTCCGGATCAAAGAAGTTACTGGCAGTGCGCCCAACAAACGTACATCTCTTGCCGCGATGACAGAAACCCTCTTCGCTCACTTCGATGATGAGCGAGAAGCAATCACTACACAAGATTTTGAAAAGGGAAAGGCAATGGCTAGCGCAGGCAAGCCGGAGCAAGCTCGTGCGATCTTTGATCGAGTTCTGGCGATTGATCCGGGCTTTGCAAAACGCGGTGAAATGCTAGGTGCGTACATGGCTGTTGCGGAATCACTAGAAGCTGAGGAAAAATGGCTAGAAGCGAGTGTCGCGTACGGCAAAGCCAGTGCAGTCGCTTCGGACAACCAAGAAGCGAACGCGGCACTAAAAAAACATCACTTGGCCAGAGCCAAAGCAGCAGGTGGCAGCGGTGAGGACGCCCAAGTGGCGATGGAACTCGCCGCAGAGGTGGATACCAGCGCCACTGAAGCGACTACGGCAAGCATTAAAAAGCCAAGTAAATTGATACTCTTTGCCGGGTTGGTGGCACTTGCTTTTGCCATCATATTGTTGATTCTGGGTGTCTCACGCAGACGACAGAGCGGAGTCTAGCGCTTTGACCAATCAGCAAGGCTTATTTATTGTGCTCGAAGGCATCGATGGCGCGGGCACGACAACCCAAGCCAAACGCCTGGCCAACTCGCTCGCAGAGTATTCTATCGGGTGTCACCTAACTCGCGAGCCCACCGACAATCCTATTGGAAAACTACTTAGAGAAATCCTGACGGGCGCGCACCGACCAACGGACGCGACAACCTTGGGCTTGCTCTTTGCTGCGGACAGAGCAGATCACTTGCAGCGAGAAATTTTCCCAGCATTACAGGCTGGCAAGGTCGTCATCTCAGACCGTTACTACCACTCCTCTTTGGCGTATCAGGGCAGTGAAGAAGATCGGGAATGGATCTCTCAACTCAACAAAAGAGCCCGCTCACCCGACCGGACGTTTTTCCTCAAGGTCGATCCTGAAGTCGCAGCCACCAGGCGCAAGGCCGATGATCGCGACGAGGAGTTATTTGATAGTGTGAATACGCAGCTTCGAGTCGCACAAGGCTACGAAGAAGTAGTACGCTCGCTTTCTCCGGACGAAGACATTGTGGTGTTGGATGGTCACCAGAGTTTGGACACGCTAAGTGCTGACATTCTTAGGTCTACCTTGGCACTGCTAGGCCGTGAACATGAAGGCTAGAGCGTCGATCGGTTTGCAGACCAAGCAAAAGCGCCGAGTTACAAGTAGCTCAAGGCGTGACAACGACGTGGGTTGGTACCCACTAGGCGGAACAACGCCGAGAAACGAGCTCGCAGAGATCGTGGTACGCCGTAAATCGGCGTTTTGGCGCCCGATGCAAACCGGTCGGCGCTCTAAAGCACTCATAGTGTTGGCGGCACTTCTGTTGGCGGCACTTCCCTTCTCCGCTTGTGGACCACGAGTTCGTACGGACTCGCCACTGATTTTCGAAGATGATGACTCAAGTGCAGCAGCCCCCCTCGCGATTGAGACGGTCGAGTTTGCCCGAAGCCGAAGTGGTACGATTTCTCGCCACAAACTGCAGTCCGAACTCGCCAAGGGGGATGGAAACTTCCTTACCTCAATTGAAGTGGAGGCGGTAAGTGAAGGACGGCGATTCGTCGCTTGGCAAGTTCTGCAATTCGACAATGATTGGATCGACCTGATTCCCGGGGACACGGTTAGCTCAGTCAACGGCCACAAGATAGAGACTCCCGCTCAGGTGCAAGGTCTGTGGGACAGCCTTCGAACTGCCAATGTTATCGTGGTTGCGGCCAGCCGAGACGGGCTTGCCTTCGAACTGCGAATTACCATTGCGGGTACTGCCGACGAGCCGATCGACCTGTCGACGAAGCGGTAGACCGACCTGTCGAGTAGACCGACACCGCACAGGTAGGTTTATTCTAGGCGCACATTCTAGGCCCACAGGCACCAGAGCCCTCTAGATCGTGATAATCTGCCCGCATGATCGCGTATGAAGAGCTCGTCGTCGCACTTACCAATTGGCGAATCCAACAAGGCCTTGAAACCACGGCACTGGAATTTAGCCAACCAAGCGGACGGGTGGACCTCGATCTCCCAGTCGCCAGTGTCGATGTTGAAGAAATTGTCGATATGGATGCCTCAGATCTCGATGAGGTTCTCGACGCCTCGAGTATTGAATCAGAACTTCCCGCAGGCGAAATACTCTACGATGACGGTGAGCACACAAGCATTGCAGAACCTGGCTCCTTCCCCGATGCGGTAGCTCCGTCCGACGAGAATATGGAAGCGTTGGATTACGGTAACGACGACACCCAGTACCAAGAACCCCCAGTGTCAGAAGATGTAGTAGAGGCTCAGCAGGACGAAGCCTCTGTCTTGGTGGAAGAAGTGGTAGAGGCGGACGATGTTGCAGTCGAAGAAAGTATAGAGGTCGCTGACCAGTTCGCCGCAACAACGGAAGAAGCAGAGATTCAGCAAGCAGAAGCTGGTGAACTTCATGTCGAGGCTCACCAGACGGAAGAATTGGTTGAGCAAGAAGTCGACGCAGCAGGTCTCGAGGTCGAGGAACTCGTTGAGCAAGAAGTCGACGCAGCGGGTCTTGAGGTCGAGGAACTCGTTGAGCAAGAAGTCGATGCAGCGGGCCTCGAGGTCGAAGAGGTCGACCTCGATATCAATCCGTCCGCGACAGGCGATTTCGGTGAAGATGAGTCCACCATGATGGGAATGGGCGCATCACTTGCCAACCTAGCTCCCGGCACAGCGACAACGGCCGATGTACCGAAGCTCGTTCCAGACAGCTCAAGCGACGGCGAAGACTAGATCATGCAAGCCTGGTCGCTGGAACACAATCAATTTATTCAACGCGACAATGAAGAGGTAGCTCTGCTGCCAGCCCAAGTTCGGGTGTCCGTTGAGCACCTCTGCCTTGCTCCCTCAGATCTGGAGCAAGCTGGCGCGTGTGTGCCAGGTGCGGCGCTAGTAGGACGTGTTGTCGAAACTGGGGCTGCGGCAAGTGCGTGGCAGGATGTCCGGGTACTGGTTCCCCCCCTGCAATCCTGTGGCGAGTGCGAAACTTGTAGGTGTGGTTTTGTTGGGGTTTGTCCGAGCCGCGTCATTCTGGGAACAGATATTGATGGGGCCTGTGCAGAAACCATTGTTGCCCATACAAGATGGGTAACTCCCCTGAGCAATGGGCTTGAGGGTATCTCGGGTATTGAAGCCGCGTTCGTCGCAGGCCCACTGCTCACTGCCTATGGACTTTTTGCTCGGGCAGGAACTGGGGCTGGCGATGTTGTATTGGTGCTCGGACAAGGGCCGGTTGCAGCGGTTCTCTGTCACTTGGCGGAGATTCGTGGTGCGAAAGTTCTGCGAGCTCAGTCGCAAGACCAGGCTATCTCCGCGATTGCTGAGCACAATTCTCAAAAGCTTCCAATGCGTGTCTTGGTCTGCGATGGCCCACAAAATTGTGAAGTCGCAGTCGCTGTGGCTACGTCCGGAAGTATCGTGGTGAGCCAGCTCTCGCAGGGCGCGCTTTCGGTGTCCGCCCTACTCCAGTCGGAGCTTACCTTCGTAGCAATCCCCTTCGCGCATCCCGATTTATTGCCAGAGACCGCTGCTATGGTTGCCAAAGGCGACTTGGCTGTTTCAGAATTTATCGTAGCTGAAAAACTTGGGGTGGGAAGTCCCGAAGCAGCGCAGAATGCGTTTGCCAGCGGTAAGTGCCTCATCGCGCACCACTGAGGGTGAGAACATGGAGCCTGGCCTGCTGTAGCAATTTGGCTAGCTTGGCCTGCCGTCACTGGGGCAACAAGGGCTTAGGCCACACGCCTTAACCCTTGCCCTGTAAGTAAGCCCCCGTCCCGGCTCAGATCACGAGCAGAGTCACAACGACTCCAATCGCAATGAACAGGACCGCAATACCGCCAATGATCTTGTTTCGCCCAGCGGTCATCTCGGACACTAGATCTGCTTCAGAAACCAAATCGGTGGTTTTCGCTTGCTCGGGAATTGCCTCCAACATCATGGTTGCGCCCGTCCGAAGACTAAGTCGCTCTTTGTCCGTCTGGGTGATCGAGCCATCATCCTTGTAGCGCTCGTCCATTTCCATTTCGTCGGCTTTGGACGAGACTTGGTCCTCAGGTTTCGCTTGTGCTGCCGCTTTGGCCGCCGCCTCATCAAGCTCCCCCTTCTTGAACCACATCGTCTCGCGGAACTTGCCCTTGTTTGAAGAGCTCGCCTTCTTCACAGTCTTTTTCTTACCCGCGCCTTTACCGCTGGGCGCAGATGCGGCGGACGCAACCGCGGCGGGTGAAGGCATGGCGATACCAGGAGCAACAGCCGGGGCCGCTACATCTTGTGCTGCGTTGGGAGCTGTTGATTCAGCCATTGGTGCCGGCGTGGCCACCGGAGCAACTGCAGCTGGTGCCGCGGCCTGGACTGGCGCCGCGGCCTGGGCTGACGCCTGAGCTGCTGCGATAAGCTCCGGAGTCATCTCGGGCGCTCTGTGATCCAAGGTCGTTGCTGCAGAGTCCGTTGCTGGTGTTTCTGCAGCTTGTCGCAATACGGCAGCCGGGTGATCGGCTGTTCCACCAGCTTCTGGTGCATCCGAAGCTGGAGGAGGAGTTCCGGCGGCATCTGGCGCGGCAATGGGACTCAGCCCCATAAGTGTCCTCGCAGGGTTCGCCTTCGAGCTTTTCTTGCCCACGGGCGCTGTTTCGGCTGCCGTGCTGTCAACCGCCTCAAGCCCACCGAGAAATTGCCGCAAAGTCATAAACCTTTTACTCGACGCCTTTTCCAATGACTTTAGGATTACATTGCGTAACTCCGCAGAAACTCCGTCAGCCTCTGCCAGGGATCGCAGTTCTTCACCGTGAGCAGCTTGAATTTCGTCCAATGAACCTGAAAATGGCGGCTGACCTACAAGCAACAAATGAGCAATTGCTCCCAGACTAAATATGTTGCTGCGCTGATCTACTGGCCTGCCTTCGAATTGCTCCGGTGCAATAAACTCCGCAACCCCCTGTAATTCGGGTTTGGATTCTGCACCGGGAACTGGCACGCCGAAATTGATGAGCTTAACGACATCATCAGGTGCAATCAGAATGTTTTTGGGCGACAGATCTCGATGAGTCACACCAAGTTTCGCAGCCGCCTCCAAAGCACTACCAATCTGACGAAGAATTTTTAGACTTCGAGATTGCGAAAGCTTTCCTTCCGCTTCGATAAATGCCTTTAACGTTAGACCATCGACTCTCTCTGTCGCCATCCAAATCGCATCGCCACGCCGTCCGTGACCGAGAATTTTCGCAACGTTTTCGTGTTTCAGGTTTTCGAGTTGAGCGAGTTCGCGTTCGGTTCTCTGCTTGAGAAGTGAGGTCGGAAACACACTGGCGTCCACTACCTTGACTATCGCGGTAGAGCCTTCTTTATCCCTAGCTTGATATACAGGGCCGGTTCTGTGCCCACCTATGATGTCTCCCAATGCGAAGCGCCCAGCGAGCAGTTCATGCCCACCAGTATCCTCGGTGGCAACGGCGACGGGCGCCCCTTCGCTACCAGCTTCGATGGGAATCAAATGCCCGGCATCGACCGGACAGAAGTTGGCATCATCAGGAAAATCGTTTTTGCACTTTGGACAGCGCTTCATAGGCTTAGACAAGCTCCAAAAATGGGCGTTGGAAAGGGTGAATTGTTGGTACTACGCACAGCTTCTGTGATCGTAGGGGAGACAGGCGAGCCGGCGCAAGCTCTTGGGGTCTTTCTAGACTCCCCAGACTCACTTCTAAACAACTTCGAGACGACAATGGCTTGGTGAATGCCGGTCAAACTTGACGTGAGAGAAGCGGCCAGACGATAGTGTTGGCGAATGCATTGTCTGACGATAATTTTTGCGTCACACGCCGAGTTTCTGGAGCACTACTCCACCGACTACGCTGGCTCCGACAAACATGCCAACGGAGCACTTTTTTGCCGTACCAAGGTGATCGCAGCGAAAGGCGAGAAGGTTATTGTGGACATTAGTATTCCTGGCCTTCGCCGACCTGCAAGACTGAGTGGAAGTGTAGTTGCTGCGTCAACAACTGGCGGGCTGTGGATCTACTTTGACTCCAAAAGCCGCGCTAGTGCCGAATATCTGGCATCCCTCACTGAGATCAATGCCGATCGTCTAAGCCGGGCTCACAGCCGATATCCAGCGTCTTGGGATGTGCGATTCCGTGTGGATGAGACGGGTCAACAAACCCGCGCACGGACAACACGAATTTCAGATTTGAGTCGCGGTGGTGCCTTCGTTATCGACGACGATGTTCCTTTGGTGGGCACTCGCGTGTCACTTGAGATCGGCTCTCCTGCAATGCCGTACAAAGTAAGTGGCCGCGTCGCTTGGACGGGGACCGTGGGCAATGCGCAAGGGTTTGGAGTGCGTTTTGACCAGCGTGGTGCACAGAATGCATCGTTGCGAACAATGCTCAGACAGGCATCAGAAAAAGGCCTATTGGGCCTCGATGACCGACGAGGACGCTAAGTCCTTCCGCTAAGTCCGTACGCTGCCTACGCTCAAGCGTAGTAAAACTCTAGCCCAGCAACACCGAGAAGATCGTAGGAGTTGGCTCAGCAGACAAGTGGGATCGACGGATATAGAGATCACTGAGCAGATACAAGAGTGATCGTTCGCGCCCGAAGGAACAAATTTAACTGGGCGATCCCTTATCGGGGCCATGAGAGAACAGATCACTACGATCAACTACAAAATAGTCAACCGATGATGATCATATAGAGTTCTTCGTAGCGAATTCACTTCGCCCGAAGATGGTTAAAGCTCGTGGAAAATCGAGCGTAACGAGACGAAGCTATTCAGCGACGGGTGCTGGAGCTGGCTTACCAGGCTCACCACAACCAGCGAAGAGAGCTTCCGTGCTCAGTGTTGACGCACGGGCCAACTTGTTCTTTCGCTGACGTCCAGCCTTGTTTGCCCTGCGACGCCGTTTACCTTTAGTCTTTTTTGTTTCAGAAGCCATTGCGGGCGGAGTAATAGCTGCGCTCCCTCCTGCTGTCAAGTGTTGGGTCCAGCGACTCTGTCTACGGAGTACACTCCGTTGATACGACCCAGTGCACGGATCACCGATTTGAGTTGGCCGAGATCGGACACCATCGCATGAAAGGTGTTTACCGCTCGATGATCATCGGTGGCACGGCAGTGTGCCTGGGTGATGTTTACTCCAGTATCGGAGAATGATTGGGAAATTGTCGCCAATAGCCCCTGCTTGTCGGCGCACAGAACCTGCAACACAACTGGGTGCTGACCTATGAACTCGTCATCCCATTCAACGTCAATGCGTCGCTCGGGATCTAAATCCAGAGCTTTCGTACAGCCTTTGGTGTGGATCGTCACTCCCCGCCCTCGAGTAATAAATCCCGTAATTTTGTCACCGGGCAAGGGACTGCAGCATCTGGCGTAGCGAACCATGATGCCATCCTCCCCTTGTACTTTGATGCCGCGGCTCGTACTCCGACGAGTCACGCGCCTTAGCATCTTGGTGAAAGAGCCACCAGCGTCCGGATCCTTGCGACCGGCGACGCGTTTGTCTTCGGGCAACAAGACCTCTACAACGTGGGCCACAGTCTGCTTGCCGTATCCTAGCTGACACAAGAGATCGTCCACGCTATGGCATTTGACAGCCCTCGCGCCCGTGGCCAGTTCGCCGGCCTTGTTCATTTTGACGTAGGACTTGCCGTACTTTCGCAACTCCTTTTCCAGCATCTCACGGCCAATACCGAGCGCCTTGTCACGATGGTCCTGACGCAAGCGATGACGAATTTTTGTTTTTGCGCTCGAGGTCTTTACGAGTTTGAGCCAATCCTTATTTGGCTTTTGCGCCGGACTGGTGATGATCTCCACCGTGTCGCCGTTGCGCATTTGATAGCGCAAAGGAACGATTACGCCGTTGACGCGAGCGCCCGAGCAATAGTCGCCAACTTCGGTATGCACCGAGTACGCGAAGTCAATCGGACAAGACCCCTTGGGCAACGACTTTACATCACCATTGGGAGTAAAGACGTAGACCTCGTCACCGTAGAGATCGAGTTTTACTGATTCGATAAACTCGGTCGGATCTTTTAGATCTCGCTGCGACTCCATCATGCGGCGCAGCCATGCGAGTTTTTCTTCGTCGCCCGTGGCTACACCACTTTTGCCCTCTTTGTATTTCCAGTGGGCGGCAATTCCGCTCTCCGCCACTAGGTGCATATCTTTTGTCCGAATCTGAATTTCGATCCGCTCACCTCTGGGCCCGATAACGGCGGTGTGCAGGGACTGATACATATTGGGTTTGGGCAGTGCTATAAAGTCCTTAAAACGACCAGGAATAGGCTTCCAGACCGAATGTGCAATCCCCAGCGCAGCGTAACAATTGCCGATATCAGTGGTCACCACTCGGAACCCGATGGCGTCGTGGATCTCCTCGAAGGTGCGTCCGGTGCGCTTCATCTTGTTTCGAATCGACCAGAGGTGCTTGGCACGCCCTTTGACCGAACACTCGATTCCGTTCTTTGTCATTTCCGCACCGATGAGCGTCTCAACCTCGGACAAGTACCGGTCACTCTCTTCTTTGCTCTGAGCGACAGCCTCTTTTACCTGGATAAACTCGTCTGGGTGCAAGTAGCGAAAGCACAGATCCTCGAGCTCGACACGAACCCATTGGATTCCCAAGCGGGCGGCGAGCGGCGCGTAAATTTGCATGGTCTCGTTGGAGATGCGCTCCTGTTTGTGAACCGGCATGTGCTCCAGCGTGCGCATATTGTCCAGGCGATCACAGAATTTCACCAAGATCACTCGAATGTCTTTGGCCATTGCCAGCAACATTTTGCGAAAGTTCTCCGCTTGCCTGTCTTCTCTGTCCGAGTAGGGAAGTTTGCCGAGTTTGGTCACACCGTCGACCAAGAAGGAAATTTCGCTTCCGAATTCTTCTGAAAGCTCTTCCACGGTAGTCGAGGTATCTTCGACGGCATCGTGCAAAAGCCCGGCACAAATGCTGGCCACGTCGAGCTTCAACTCAGAAATCACAAGCGCTGTGTTCAGCGGGTGCGTGACATAGGGATCGCCCGATTTGCGCGTTTGCCCTTCGTGGGCCTGCGCTGCATGCTCGTAGGCTCGTTTGATGAGCTCTAGATCTGCCTCCGGGTGATAGGACTTAACATTGTTGAGGATCTGCTGAAGTCTGGGCATAATTGGGTACTACATCCCTAAGAATAAACCGCCGAAGCCCCCGTAGGCCAGTCTTGTGCTCAAAGAGGCGAATAATTTATTTGTTCAACAGGAATTGTGCCCCGTCCGTGACGGAGAAACCCAATATTGAACCGCCGTCGCCATGCGAAGGCTTGGTCAAGGCCAGGAGAAGACATTGGTGAGAGTGCGGCATGACACCGCGGCCCCGCAATACACACTTGAGATAGGCTCAGACACACTTACAATACCTACATGAGCGATCGAAAGAGAATCGCCAGAGTTGGCCAAGCGAGGTGAGGTGTGTACTGTCCATCCTTCGGCCACGCGAAATGAAACGGGAAGTGCGAATGCTAGCCAGGCGTACCGAGTTCTGCCTCAATTCCAGCCCTTGTCCGAGATCTTTCGATCGGCAACCAGGCAAGTCCAGTTCCTGCAGCCGCAGCCTGCGAGTCAAAAGCGACAATGCGAGATTCTCTGACAGTCGTTTGCTGCCCCAAAACTGTGCGACCGAATACACTGGGTCATTGGCGTAGGGCCTTGGCCGAATGGAAACGAGCGCGAAACCCAATTCGTTCTCAGTCGCCCCCATTACGGAAGAAGCCAACACCCATAGGGCCACAAGCGTCCAAGGTCAATCTGTCCCCGACAGACGGACGATCCCAATCAGCACTATTGAAGTCGGCACGAATCCAATAGTAGGTGAGACCAATTGCCAAGATACCGGTGTTGCCGATCGCTGCATGGGCTTCCAACTTTGCAATCCTCGGGCCTGTTTCCCGCTCAGCCCGATACTGATAAAGGCGAAAGCGCTGCGCACAATATGCACCACGACAGAAACAGGCCGCATCTACTGCGC
>JAESTW010000528.1 GCA_016763395.1 Kofleriaceae bacterium | reverse complement strand
TATGATGAAGTCGACGTGTCAACGATTGTCGAAACCTTGTCCGGCGGAACTCTGAAGTTAGAAGCGGAGTTTCAAAACATAACCAAGACTTTCGAGACAAAGATACAGTCCATTGCGGCGCACCGCTCACAGTTCGCCCGCGCCGAGAACGAAGAACGCCTGCGAGACTACGCACAGCAAATGGCAAAACTGGCCAACATGCCCGAGGGGGAGTTGGCCGAGCGTCTCTGGCGCGTTTGCTAGCGTGCGCTATAGGCTTGTCCGAATCGGTTTACGACATCGGATGCCGACTCAACCTTGACCACACCGCTTACACTCTTACCAGCCTGAAAAAAATCTTTGTAGTCCGAACCTCTAATGGATGCTCGTTTCAGCTGCCAGATAGACTTTAGTTGGTACGCCAGACGCATGTAGTGTTTTGTCCGGCGGTTTTGCAATAGCTTTTTCTCGATCCAAGTGGCGTTCAAGCCCATCGACTCAATGTACGGAGTATTAATTACCGCAACTGGAATCCCAGAAATTCTCTCAGTCAGAACGATGTCGCTTTCCATCGCTTTGCAGATCGCATTTTTGTAATCGACGTGCGCATTGCACTCCTCTGTGGCGATAAAACGAGTACCCATTTGTACGGCGACATACCCCATGTCGAGGCGTTCGATGAAGTCTTTCTCAGTGCCAATGCCGCCCGCACATACCAAAGGTACCTTCAAATCCTCGAGCTCCCGCATCAAGTCTTCAGGTGACTTCTGCCCCGCGTGCCCACCAGCTCGACTGTTCACACAGATCAAACCATCAACTCCGCCTTGCAACCCACGCTCAGCCCATTTGCGATTGGTCACGTCGTGATAGACAATTCCGCCTCGAGCATGCACCTCTTCGACCACCCAACTCGGATTTCCCAGTGCTGTGACAAAAAATCGCACTCCCTCATCGAGGGCAATATTTACCCATTTTCGCATTCTCGCTTCGTAAATTTTCGATGATTTCTCGATGAGCGCATTGAAGCCAAGTGGCTTGTTTGTCAGGGATTTTATTTTGGCAATTCCCGAACGCAGATCATTGCCGTGCACGTATGCCAAAGAAATCGGCTGGATGACTCCGATGCCACCAGCTTCCGATACCGCTGCCACCAACTCGGGATTGGAACACGGGTACATGGCTCCACAAATAAGCGGAAAATCGATTCCCAATTCCTTCGTAAATTCGTCGCAGTTGCTCATAGGGGTAAGCTACGGGCAAGCGCCAGTATGTGCAAGGAACTCGCATCACAGTCGAAGTTTCTGTAGGCTGCGTCTGTGCGCCAATCGATCTTGCTTGCTTTACTTTTAGGACTGATTCCCCTCGCAACGGGAGCCTGTCGACATCGGAATGTGGGCGGAACTACGCAGGCAGCCAGCACGACAGAAGTTGATCTTGGCGCTGATAGTGAAGCAGTTGTTCTGGCCGATGACGTCGATCCGACGATCGCCAAAGAGCCACACAGTGAGACTGTCGACTTGGCTTTGGTTGCTGGGGATTTGCCTACTGCTGCTGTCGATAGAGCACCACATCCACTCGAAGGCATGTCCAACGCCGAAGTAGAAAAACTCCTACTAAACCATCCAGAGAAAATCGGCGCCGTGTCCCTAGGACGGCCGAACCGCGGCGCGCTTTATGGCGGCGTCAACATGCCCAAAGGTCCAGGTTGGAAGGTCGTCAATACAAGCGAGACTTTTGGCACGCAAGAGACTGTTGATTTCCTTGCTCACACCATCTCCCGGGTCAATGAACTCTTTCCCGATACTCCAGTGATCCGCATTGGTGACATTAGCCGGAATACTGGTGGTCATTTGCGTCCGCATGTCTCCCATCAAAGTGGCCGGGATGTCGACATTGGCTTTTATTACAACGATGCCAGTAAGTGGTACGCAACAGCCAACGAGCGCAACTTGGACATGCCACGAACCTGGGCGTTTATCAAAATCACTGTCACTGATACGGACATAGCAGCGATTTTCATCGACAGAAGGCTTCAATCCCTTCTTCGGACCTATGCCGAGTCGATTGGTGAGAACGCAAACTGGCTCGACGCTGTCTTTGGCGGCCCGACATCAAAATTGCGTCCCGTACTGCTGCATGAGCCCGGACACAAAACTCACATGCATCTACGCTACTTCAACCCAATAGCGCAAGAAACCGGACGGCGTGTGTATCGAGCTCTTCTCAAGCACAAGAAGATCAAGCCACCAACCTACTACGTCAACTACAAAGTTAAGCGCGGCGACACCCTCAACAAAATCGCGCGCAAGATGAAGACGACTGTCAAAATTATCAAAAAAACCAATCGTATTCGAGGCAATCGCATCTATGCCAATCGCACATACAAAATCCCCAAAAAGGGTGGAGTCTCTGTGCCGCAAAAGCTAGTGCTTCCCGTACGGCGATTGCCCGCGCTCTACACCCAGACGGCGCCTCAGTCCCCAGCATCAGCTGGTACCGCAAGTACCTCGAAATAGCGTACATGGCCGCAAAGCGACTGATCCTTATCGACGGCAGTTCGCTCATCTACCGAGCGTACTTTGCCATTCCTGGCAATTTTTCCACATCCAGCGGACAACCGACCAATGCGGTCTACGGCTTCGCCACCATGTTTCGCAAAGTTCTGTCCGGCAAGACTCCCGAGATGGGTGCCGTTGTCTTTGACGCGCCGGGCAAGACCTTTAGGGCTCAGAAGTATCCCGAATACAAGTCTCATCGCCCTCGCATGGACCCAGAACTGCGCAGCCAGTTGCCCTTTATCGACAAGGTTGTCGAGGCACACAATTTCCCGGTTCTTCGCATGTCCGGTTACGAAGCGGACGACATTATCGCCACGCTAGCCAGACTCGCCACGGAGGCGGGAGTCGAAGTACACATCATTTCCGGTGACAAGGACTTCGCGCAGCTCATTTCCGACTCTGTGCGAATGATCGACACCTTGCGAGATATCACCTTTACACCCGAGCTTGTCCGAAAAAAGTGGGGTGTACCGCCGCAGCAATTCGTCGACTGGCAATCCATGGTGGGCGACAAAGCGGACAACATTCCAGGAGTGCCAGGAATCGGTGCCAAAGGTGCAGCGCAGCTTCTGGAGCGTTTCGGCTCTCTCGAGAGCATCATGGCCAATACCGATGAGCTCAAGGGGCGTCAGCAAAAGAACCTCATCGAATTTGCCGATCAAGCTCGTCTTTCACAAGAGCTTGCGACTCTAGACTCACATATCGATCTCGGCTACGGTCTGGACAGGCTGCAGGTGGTTCCACCCAGTACCGACAAGCTGAATGAGCTTTTCAATGAACTGGAGTTCTTCTCGCTACTCTCTGCGGGCAGCAAAGCAAAAGAAAGTGCTATCGACGCTGACTGCGAGTATGACCGTACCCATACCCTCGCGGATGTCGAATCTCTGATCTCATCGCTTAGAGAGCACAGTGGCGAGATTGCTGTACTCCCGCTCTTTGACACAGATTCGCCCGTTGCTGGCCCACTCGCCGGGCTGTGTTTTTGCTATCGCGCGAAGCGAGCGACTTTTGTCTCGATAGCCGGACCGGACGGCCTCGGAAGCGAGGCCCTTGAAGTTTTGCGGCCGTGGCTGGAATCACCGGACGCGCGAAAGTTGTGCCACAATCTCAAAGAGCTTTGGGTGTGCCTGAAACAGGCCGGATTACATTTGGCAGGAGTATGCGGGGATACCGCGCTTGAATCCTTCTTAGTCGAACCGACGAAAGTCATCCCTCACCCTCTAGACCGAGTTACCAGGCAGTACCTACACAAGAACATTCCACCAGAGAAGGAAGTTTTGGGTGCGGGCAAGAAGGCAAAGTTCTTTAGCGAGCTCGCCGCCGATGACCTCTACTTGTGGGCTGGTCAACAGGTCGATGCACTCTTTCAAACCTGGCCCTTGCTTCGCAAAAAACTACTGGATGCCGGACAAAAAAAGTACCTAGAGGAGGTAGACTTGCCTCTCGCCCCTATTCTGGGAGCAATGGAGATTGCCGGAATCCAAGTCAACCCGGAGAGCTTATCGACCATGGGAGTTGAATTTGCCAAGCGACTCGCAGGCTATGAGAGCCAAATCTATGAAATGGCCGGACGCGAGTTCAACATTGCATCCACCAAGCAACTGGGCACGGTTCTTTTTGAGGAAATGAAGCTCCCTGTCATCAAACGGACCAAAACCGGGTATTCCACCAAAGCAGAAGTCCTCGAGCGGCTCATTCCCAAGCATGCAATCGCGGCAATCCTTCTCGACTACCGCAAGCTCGCCAAGCTCATCAACACCTACACCGATGTCTTGCAGCGAGCCGTTAGCCCGGACACGGGCCGGATTCACACGACTTTTCAGCAAACAGCCGCCGCCACCGGACGACTCATCACTACCGATCCGGACCTGCAGCGCACTCCCATTAAAACTCCAGAAGGCCGCCGAATACGCGAGACCTTTGTTGCTCCGGCAGGCTCTCGTCTTATCTCTGCCGACTGGAGCCAAATCGAACTCCGCTTGCTCGCCCATTTCAGTGGAGACGCTCTGCTTGTAGAATCATTTGAGAAAAACCTCGACGTACACGCGCGAACTGCTAGCCAACTCTTCTCCTGTGAGCTCAGTGAAGTGACAAAAGAGCAGCGGGGAGTCGGCAAGCTTGTGAACTTCTCTACGATCTACGGACAGGGCAGCACTGCCCTCGGACAGATCTTAGGCGTGCCAAAAAAAGAAGCAAAGGGCTACATAGAAAACTACTTCCAAGCCTACAGCGGCGTCCGGCGTTGGCTTGACACCACCATGTCCGAAGCCCACGACGGCGGGTTTGTCACCACATTGATGGGCCGAATTCGCTATGTTCCCGAACTGTCCAGCAATAGCTTTATGATTCGCCAAGCCGGAGAGCGAATTGCCGCAAACACGCCGATCCAAGCATCTGCTGCCGATTTGTGCAAAGTCGCCATGCTCAATATCGACCGCGAACTATCGAGACGAAAGCTCGCAACCAAGATGTTGCTCCAGATTCATGACGAGCTGGTTTTCGAAGCGCCGGACGATGAGGTCGAAGAGGTCTGCCAGCTGGTGAAGGATAAGATGGAGTCTGTATGGCCGCCACTTCGAGTACCGCTGGTTGCCGATGTCGGGGTCGGAGCCAACTGGTCCGAGGCGCACTAAGGGCGCGGGGAGAAATAAAAGAACAGATTCTGGGTTCGAGGCGCTCGTTTGGCAAGGCGAGAAAAAGGGCGCTGGGCTGGCCCAGTAACCGAATGAAC
>JAESTW010000527.1 GCA_016763395.1 Kofleriaceae bacterium | reverse complement strand
TTGGCAAGTGACGAAGCGTCTTTTGTCCAGGGACAAGAATTCAGTGTGGACGGTGGAATCACACTCTGACGAAATAGCGACCAGTACCAACGACTACAAACCTACGCCGCATGAAAGTGCCCCAATGACTAAACTTGCAATCGAAACAACCAACACGAAATCCCAGACCAGCGTAAACGCACTAGCCTTGAGAGATACTCTCAATGTCTACATGGATAGTACCAAGCGATTTCCTCTTCTCAGCCGAGAAGAAGAGCATGCGCTAGCAATCAGGTTAGTGGAGGATGGCGATACTCATGCGGCGCGGCGTTTGGTGGAGTCAAACCTCAGGCTAGTTGTAAAAATCGCCCACGAATACCGGCAGGCGCACCAGAATCTGATGGACATCGTACAAGAGGGAAACATCGGCCTGATGCAGGCTGTATCGAAATACGATCCCCATCGCGGGGTAAAGCTATCGAGTTACGCTGCTTGGTGGATTCGGGCGTACATACTCAAGTTTATCCTCAACAATCATCGAATCGTGAAAGTTGGGACTACCCAAGCGCAACGTAAACTCTTCTTCAATCTGAAGAAGGAAAGCGACAAGTTACTCGCTCAAGGATTCTCGGTGGATGCAGGTGCAATCGCCAAGGCACTTGATGTCCGGGAACGCGATGTCGTGGAAATGCAGAAGCGGCTCGGGGCCAACGACGCCTCCTTTGACGCGCCGATTGGCTCTGGCGATGATGAGAGTACGCGCACGCGACATGATGTTGTAGAAGCGTCGGACGGACAGCGCCCTGATCAAGTCGTAGAAGCGTCTCAGTTCCAAGCGCTGCTAAAATCCAAAGTGGATGACTTTGCGAGCACGTTGCGCGGCCGGGACGAACGTATTTTCAGAGGCCGTTGGTTGTCCGAGGAGCCAATGAAACTTCGTGAACTCGGAGAGGAGTTTGGTGTTTCTCGCGAAAGAACCAGGCAGATCGAAAAGAAGTTACTTGGACGAGTAAAGCAGTACTTGCAGGCAGAGCTGGGTACCGCGGTAAATATAGGGACAATGGCACAAGCTGCGTAGGCTCTTGCTCTTAGAGAGAAGCGACAGAACGAGCGGATGCGCTGAGTAAACCAATGAGGGCTGCGGCCCATGTACTGAGCGCCACGCTGATCGCCAATCCAAGAACAACGTAGCGGATGCCTTGCCTGCCCTGCTTGGGATCCCAGGTTGACAATATAAAGAGCAGCCCGACTGACATGAGTAGCCCCAGGGCGCTCCAGTGTTCCTTGACGTCGAACCATCGGGACAAATGCACTCCGCGTTCGACGCTTTGCTCCGCTTCGATCGCAATTTCCTCAGCACTTCGCTGGGGTACGACTCGTTCTCTAGGTGTTTCTCCCAATCTATACGAACGACTCTCTTCGTTGTGCCTGCGCGCAGTTACCTCAGCCCGAGCCTTGGCCTCGACAGACCGAGTTATTGCACTTGGGTTGTCCAGATATTCAGCCCGGACACGGACACGGTAGGTTGGATACAGAGCCAGTCCGAAGAGCATGGTGGCAAAGTACGTAGCAACACTCCAGGCAGCGAATCGTCGGACACCCCGTTGATTTCCGTACGCGCCACGAAGATAGGGACGTAACCACAGGACGAGGTGCGTGCTAATGGCAAGAGTAGCGAAGGCCAAGACGGTGTGCACAACTAGTAGCCACTGAGAATGTTCTTCAAATAGCATTGGTCGAGTGTGTGGTGAAAAAGCGCCTTCGCAGCTGCTTCTCCTTGAGCCTACACGAAGAATGAGGGGAAAAGCCCTCGTCCAGTACTTTGTCGAACTCAGGTGGCCGTTACATTCTGTTTTCGACAGTCTTCCGCAAGAGGAAACGGATCGTTTCACTGCAGTTTATGAGTAGTGGGGATGGAGTGTGGCTTCTGCGGGGTAGATCGTCGCACTGGTTGCCAATTCGAGGGTAGAGTTCGGCTATTCTCTGATGTTGAAACCAGATGCATTTGCCGACGAGGTTGCGGCGCTCTGCCAGGCGGGCGAGCGCTTTGGCAATAGGCAGTGGACGATGGCCACTGGTGGCAATTTCTCAGCGCGATTGCTCGATGGAACTTTTCTTATCACCCGTTCTGGTGTCGATAAGGGCAGTCTGAGCGGGGACCGACTCATGGTCTGCGATGCTAACGGTACGCCTTTGGACACGGAGCTACAGCCCTCAGCCGAGACGCCCTTGCATGCCCTTCTCTATCGCCTCAAACCGGAAGTCGGCTCTGTCTTGCATACGCACTCGATCACTACCACGGTGCTGTCTCGGTCGACTCAGAGTGATCTGAGTATGTGCGGTTTCGAGATGCAAAAAGCGTTGTCCGGTGTCTTGAGTCATGAACAGCGGGTGTGCCTGCCTGTCTTTGAAAACACTCAAGATATGACCATCCTTGCAAGTCAGGTTGAAAGGCGGTTTTCTAGTACAGAATCTCTACCGCCCGGGTTCTTGGTTCGCGGACACGGACTCTATGCCTGGGGAGACTCTATTGCTCAGGCTGTACGCCATGTCGAAGGATTCGAGTTTCTCTGTGCTTGCCTTTGGCAAGAACACTTGGCGAGGCCCCATGAAAACTAAAGCAATTCTTCTCGACATCGAGGGTACCACAACTGCGATTCGCTTCGTTCATGATGTGCTCTTTCCCTACGCAAAACGAGCTCTCCCGGATTATGTCCGGGCCAATCAGGCGGATGCGAGTGTTGCAGCCCTGCTTGACGATGTCCGGGAAGAGGCTCAGATTGATGATGCTGGGGTAGAAGTGGTTATCGACGAACTCTTGCGGTGGATCGAGGAGGATAAAAAAGCCACACCGCTCAAGAGCTTGCAGGGGTTAATGTGGCAAGCCGGTTACCAAGACGGAGACTTCAAGGGGCATGTCTACTCGGACACCGCGCCCAGCTTGCAGTGTTGGGGTGACTCGGGGCTAAAACTCTACGTGTATTCAAGCGGCTCGGTGAAGGCGCAAAAGCTGCTATTCGGACACAGTGAGGCAGGAGATCTTTGCCATCACTTCGCTGGCTATTTTGACACGAAGGTCGGACAAAAGCGCGAGGCCGCATCGTATCGTAGCATTGCCAACCAAACTGGATTTGCACCATCGGAAATACTCTTTCTCTCTGATGTCGTGGAGGAGCTGGATGCTGCGCGCCAAGCCGGTATGGCAACGACCCAACTTGTCCGCGACGAGGATACCCAAGCGGGCGATCAACACCCTGTTGCCCGAAACTTTTCAGAAGTAGTAGTTACTGAACAACCAACTGGAGACTCTTGAGATGAGCCAACTCACAATTTACGCCGAAGAAAACCCGGGCAGTTCGTTGATTTCGACTGACGATCCTACTCAAATAGTGAAGGAACTCGAAGCTCTCGGCGCGCGCTTTGAGCGGTGGACGAGTCCAGCTGAAGTCCAAGCAGATGACGACAACGAGACCATCCTGCAGGCCTATGACACGGAAATTCAGAAGCTAGTATCGGAGCGGGGTTACAAAAGTTGGGATGTCATTAGTTTGAATGCTGAGCATCCGGACAAGGCTTCTTTACGGGCAAAATTCACTGATGAGCACACTCACGCTGAAGATGAGGTGCGATTCTTTGTCCGGGGAAGTGGACTTTTCGTCATGCACTGCGGGAAAAAGGTCTACGCGCTCTTGTGTACCAAGGGAGATTTGATATCGGTTCCTGCTCGGACAAAACATTGGTTTGACATGGGGCCCAACCCGGAATTCACGTGTATTCGGGTCTTCAACAGTCCTGAGGGCTGGGTAGCTGACTACACTGGCGACAAAATTGCTGCCACGTTCCCGCCTTTGGAAAACTAGAGAATGTTTCGTCCAGAAGGATCGCAACCCCTTTTTGTCACGGGTGATATTGACGGTTTTTTCGGTATCGCAATTGACAACATTATCCAATTCCTCCTTGTACTCGCTCTGTGCACTGGTGTCTTGGGATTTCCCCCAGAGCTAATACTTGGCACCGTGCTGCCGGCGTGCGCGCTCTCAATCATAATTGGCAATCTATTCTACGCGTGGCAGGCGCAAAAATTGTCCGCCGCCGAGAACCGGACAGACGTTACAGCCTTGCCTTATGGACTGAATACAGTCAGCCTTTTTGCGTACGTCTTTTTGGTTATGCTGCCAGTCAAACTGTCCGCGTTGGGGCAGGGAATGGACGAGGCTGCGGCTAGTGAGCTTGCTTGGCAAATTGGACTTGCGGCGTGTCTGATTTCTGGACTTATTGAACTCGTTGGTTCGCTTATCGCAGAGTCTATCCGGCGAGTTACCCCGCGGGCAGCCCTTCTGTCGACCTTGGCGGGAATCGCGATTTCCTTTATTGCCATCGACTTTGCGATTCGGACATTTGCTAGCCCACTTATCGCGATGCTTCCTTTGGGAGTTATTCTAATTACGTATTTTTCAGGGGTGAGAATGCCTGGAGGAATTCCCGGGGGCGCTGTGGCTGTAGCGCTGGGTAGCGCGGCGGCGTGGCTACTTGCGGCGTTGGGTGAGGGAAGTCCGGTGAGTGTCGAGGCGCTCAGCAATGCGACATCGGGGTTAGGTTTTCACATGCCAGTTCCGGTGATTGGTGATGTAATCGCCGGGCTGCGGCATGAGATGACGGCTGACTTTCTCCTGCCCGTTATGGTGCCCATGGGTCTTTTTAACATCCTCGGTTCACTGCAAAATATCGAGTCGGCGGAGGCCTCTGGGGACTCCTTTGATACACGTTCGAGCCTGGCCGTAAATGGAGCTGGCTCGGTCGTCGCTGCTCTCTTTGGCTCTTGCTTTCCCACTACAATTTACATTGGGCACCCCGGATGGAAAGCCCTCGGGGCACGCTCTGGTTACTCAATTCTGAACGCTATATTCTTTGCAATCGTCGCCATCTTTGGGCTCACCAGTGTGATTAGCGCTGTGGTCCCCATTGAAGCGGGCATGGCAATTGTCCTATGGATTGGCATAGTTATCACCGCCCAAGCCTTCCAAGCCACACCTAGAGAACACGCTCCAGCCGTTGCACTGGGCCTCTTCCCTGCAATCGCCGCCTGGGGTGCCCTCATCGTCACACTTACCTTGGCCGCAGCCAATTTCACGACCGGCGACATGAGTCTGGCGCAGACTGTCTTGCAAAACCCAGATGCCTTCGCGATGGCCGGATTGGATTTATCCGGATTGACAGCAATCTCTGCCGGGTTCATGATCACCTGCTTAGTTTGGTCCACTATCGGTACTCACCTCATCGACAGAAAGTTCAGGCAGGCTGCCATCTGGGCCGCCGTTGGCGCAATCTCCTCGTTCTTCGGATTTAGCCACAGCGGCAGTCTGACGCCAGCCGGCGTGATACCGGACATTGGTATCGGCACAGGCTGGACCTGGGCCGTAGGATATGGCCTGTGTGCCGTACTTTTCGGTCTGCTCTCGTTGAGACCTGGCTTTACTCGGGCTGAGAGAATTCCCAATCCAGAGCTGCTTTTACGCGGTTACGAGCGGGCGGCATTGACGCTCAACTTTATT
>JAESTW010000526.1 GCA_016763395.1 Kofleriaceae bacterium | reverse complement strand
GACCAAGAAAGATTCGGGCGGAAGCGATTCGGGCGGAAACGATTCGGGCGGAAGCGATTCGGGCGGAAGCTCTGATAGTTCCTCTTCTGATAGTTCTTCCTCGGACAGTTCGTCCTCTACCGGTTCTTCCTCTAAGTCGAGCTCTTCCAGCGATAGCTCTGGCTCTTCTTCTTCTGCGAGTTCTTCTACATCCAAAACCAGCTCAGCCAAGAGCGACTGAGCTATGGCATCGGCAAAAATACTGGACGGAAAAGCACTCGCTGCCACCATTCGGTCTGAGGTGGCAAAGGGCACCGCAGAGCTTGCGGCCCGCGACATTGTACCAGGTCTCGCGGTGGTGCTGGTCGGGGATGACCCGGCATCCCAGATCTATGTCCGGCACAAAGAACGCGCTGCCAAAGAGTGTGGTGTGAGAGCGATCGATTATCGCAGGCCGGCGAATATTTCGCAGGAGGAGCTAGCGACGTTGATAGCGGAACTCAACGCCGATGCTGCGGTTCACGGAATTCTGGTGCAGTTGCCGCTGCCGAAGCACCTGGACGCAACACCAATCTTAGATGCGATATCCCCAGATAAAGATGTTGACGGATTTCATCCTGATAATATCGGACGCTTGGCGCAAGGGCGTCCTCGATTTGTCGCTGCCACTCCCAAGGGATGTATGACTTTGCTCGAGCACGCAGGCATTGATATCGCTGGCCGCAATGCGGTTGTGGTCGGACGTTCCAATATCGTGGGCAAGCCGATGGCGCTGCTCTTGACCAATGCCAACGCTACCGTGACTTTGTGCCACTCTCGGACAAAGGACCTAGCATCGCATATCGCAAACGCGGACATCGTTGTAGCGGCGGTCGGCAAGGTTGATGCAGTACTGGCAAAATGGCTCAAGCCTGGCGCGGTGGTTATCGATGTTGGTATGAACCGAAACGCATCGGGAAAACTCTGTGGCGACTTGCAGTTTGCCGAAGCTCTCGAAGTTGCGTCTGCGGTCACTCCTGTGCCCGGCGGCGTTGGGCCGATGACGATCGCCAGTCTTATGCAGAACGTGCTCCTGGCGGCGCAGGCTCTGACCTCATCTGCCGAGTGAACTTGCTACTGGGAGGCCGCCAGCCCCTCCCAACTGCTAGATGACAGTGATTCGGCTGGGATTGGCCAATAGCTGTAGTACGGTTTTGCGCAGCGCAGAACTCGATGGTGGATTGGTCAGGACCGCGTCGGCTTGGTCCTTCAGAGATTCTCGCTCGCTTTGCGATAGAGCGATGCTGGGGACTTGATGCTTGCGAGCTTCGGAGAGAGTGACCAGAGCACCGGGTTCCCCTTCGTCCACGTCGACGATTAGCAGATCCGCATCGGCTTCCAAAACCGACCCAGCGATGGATTCATCGTCGACAAAGGCGACTTCGGCGGTGCCAATGATCGCTTTGAGCATTCGGACAAGTGTGTTCCGATCGTAGGAATCTGCGCATTGAATGACAATGGTAATGCCCGAATACCCCATTACCAGTTTGTCTACAGTTTCCCCAAACTCCATGGGGAAAGCGTCAAATTGTACTCCGACTCCCCGAGGACCGTTGAGTCCAGACTCCGGTCGTTGCCAGGTGACGACACTACAGAGCTTTACAATCTCTCGGTTGGGCAGGGTGATGCGTAGGTCGAGTTCGGCCCCAACTGGTGGCAGAGCATCTTCACACCGGATAAACATGCCGCCACGGCTCAGATTCACCGAATACGCCACCAGTAGCGCGGACGGCGATCGAAACATTACTTCCAATCGGGCGGGGACTCGGTCATTACTGCGGCTAGCCATTTGTTGTCTACAGGCGCACTGCTATCGGTGCAAGAGTCGTTCAAGCAGTCGATCTAGGTCATCGAGGTTGGAGTAGTTGATTTCAATTCGTCCACCTTTGCCGCTTTTTCGTTCGCTAAGAGACACCGCAGCACCAAGCGATTTGGTTAGACGGTTTTCGACGTCTCGGACGGAGGCACTTTTCTTGTGCGGCGCGGGTTTTGCCGCCGGTGGGTTGAGCTGTTTGCGAACCAGCGACTCGGTTGCCCGGACACTGAGGCCCTAGCTTGCGACTTTACGGGCACAGATTTCGATATCGCTCGTGGACTTCAGTCCGAGTAGGGCGCGGGCGTGGCCCATCCCGATTCGTCCCTCTTCAACCATTTCGAGCACGCTCTTGGGCAGCTTGAGTAGGCGGAGGGTGTTGCTGATTGTGCTTCGCTCTTTGCCGACTTTGATGGCAATCTGGTCTTGTGTGAGGCCGAATTCAGTCGCCAATCGCTCAAAGGCTTGAGCCTCCTCAATCACGTTGAGATCCGCGCGCTGCACGTTCTCGACGATGGCTCTCTCGAAGGACTCTTGCGAGCTGACTTCCTGGACGACAATCGGTATTTGCCTCAGACCAGCTCGCTGAGAGGCACGCCAACGCCGTTCACCAGCGATCAAAAAGTATCCACCCTCACTGCGCTTTCGGACAATGAGAGGTTGAATCACTCCATGCTCTCGAATGGATTGCGCTAGCTCGTCCAGCAGTCCGTCGTCGAAGCGTCGTCGGGGTTGTTCTGGACTGGGATAGATATCCTCGATTTGCGCTTTGAAATAGACTCGAGGCTCTCCGCTGGGCAGGTTGATTTTTGCACTGGAGCCAGCCTTGGGGCTGGAGATACTGGTCGGCAAGAGTGCGCCCAGACCGCGTCCGAGCCCTTTGTTCTTTTTCTTGCTAGTGGGCGTCATGCTGCGACACTCGGAGAAGGCGAGTTGTTGTCTGGTGAATTGCTGTCCGGTGAAGTTTCGTCCGGCGAGTTTCGCTCGACAAACTCTGCGGCCAGTTTGATATAGCTCTTGGAACCGGCACAGCGAAAATCGTAGAGGATGACTGGTTTGCCGTGCGAGGGCGACTCACTGAGGCGGATATTGCGCGGTATTAGTGTTTGATAGACTTTGTCGGGCAAGTGAGTTTCAACTTCGCCCTTTACTTGGCCGGCCAAATTGGTTCGCGGGTCGTACATGCAGAAGATGATACCCTCTAGTTCGAGTTGAGGATTGTAGGCATCACGCACTTTCTCGATAGTAGTGAGCAGGGCGCCCAAACCCTCGAGTGCAAAATACTCGGCTTGCATGGGAACGACCACACCGTGAGATGCGACGAGGGCATTGAGCGTCAGGATGCCCAGGCTCGGTGGGCAATCGATAATAATGTAGTCATACTCATTCGCGACAGAATCGAGAACGTTTTTGAGAAAGGCTTCTCGCCCTTCACTGCCGATGAGTTCGATTTCGGCGCCCACCAAATCCATGGTTGCGGGCACGACAAATAGAGTGGTTATCTCGGTCGGACGAACGCAGTCTTTAAGGTCAACCTCACCCACGAGGGCATCGTAGATCGATAGTTCAATGCGATCTTTTGTATAGCCGACAGAAGAGGAGGCGTTGCCCTGTGGATCGAAGTCCACAAGTAGAACCTTGTGATCTGCTGCGGCGACGGAGGCAGCAAGATTAACGGCGGTCGTTGTCTTGCCAACTCCGCCCTTTTGATTCGCTACTGCAACAATACGGGCCATGACAGCGCCGTAGTAACATGCCCGTCTGACGAGGCAAAGTGAAAGCGGAACTCCGCCCCATCAGAAGCCAACGATTTGTATGGGCAGTTTCATAAGTACGGAATTTTTAATGTGAAATTGAGACAAAAACTTGGGCTCTGTGTGGGATGACCCTACAGTGTGTTCAGGTGTAGGACAGTTCGTCCCGACACAACAAGGATTCATATTATGTCTGCATTTCCAAGAGTTTACACATCATTTGCGGAGTTTGAGCGAGAGGAACTTCGCAAACTCGACTCACTTAGGACAAGCGTTGACGATATGTTGGAAGAGCGCTTCAGCGAAGAACTCAACTTCGGCGATCCAGTCGATGTTGCGCCGCGAAGACGTGGACGACCGCGCAAAAACTCATATTAGAGGTAGAGGCCCCCTAGGAACTTGGTGTTAAACGAGTTCAACACCAAGATTCCTAACGCTGGCTGCGCAAGCGTGTACTTTACGCACCTCCGGTGCTCATTTCTGGTGTTCTACAACAGACATCAAGCGGGGGGTGTTACACGGGCTGGGCGATGCGAAAGAACCTATTCTTGCTGGCGAGCTGCCAGGCGCTGATGGTGACCAATATGGTCATCCTCGGGACTAGCTCGGCGCTCATTGGGCAATCGCTTGCCGCCAACAAGGCACTGGCAACGCTTCCAGTAACCTTACTCTATGTCGCGACGCTCTCGGTGACCATTCCCGCTTCCATGTTCATGGGCAAGTTTGGTCGCCAGGCAGGATTCCTCTTGGGCAGTTCCCTGGGATTTATGGGCGCAGTCGCAGCGTCACTGGCGCTGCACTACGGAAGCTTTCCACTCTTTTGCCTCGCAACTACACTGATTGGGTGTTTTTCTGGGTTCGGCAATTACTACCGGTTTGCTGCGGTGGAAGGTGTGCCCGAGGCGTCCCGTAGCAATGCGATATCGCTGGTTATGGCTGGCGGCGTCGTTGCCGCGGTGGCAGGGCCCAACGTTGCGCGCTACACCCGCGACTGGATCTCGGACACGCCCTTTGTCGGCACGATGCTGGTCACAATCGGTATCTACGCTGCCATTGCGCTGCTTTTGCTCTTTGTCGATTCTTCCGTCCAGGTTGACGACTCTTCTGAAGAGCCTGCCCGAAGCATGAGAGAAGTCGCCCGCGGTCGCCAGTTTCGTGTGGCAGTTCTGTCCGGAATGCTCGGGTACGCAGTGATGGTCTTGGTGATGACGGCAACTCCCCTGGCCATGAAACACGATCACCATAGCTTCTCGGACACAGCCTTCGTGATTCAATGGCATGTATTGGGTATGTTTGCTCCTTCTTTCATTACAGGACGCCTAATTCGGCGATTTGGCGTGTTTGATGTCATGTTGGTGGGATGTGTATTCCTCGCACTGAGTGTCGGAATAAACCTGTCCGGAAGCAGCGTGGGTGTGTTTTGGCTGGGACTAACAGCTCTTGGCGTCGGCTGGAATTTCGTCTTTATCGGGGCGACTTCGCTGCTCACCACAAGCTATCGGCCGTCCGAGAAAAGCAAGGCCCAGGCCGCCAACGACTTTGTTGTGTTTTCAATGGTTGCCATTGCCTCGCTCGCTGCCGGCGCTCTGCAAGACCGCTTTGGCTGGCAGGCGGTGAATCTCAGTGTTATTCCGATGATTGCGGTCGTTGCAATCGCACTGCTCATTCAACGGCGCGCACAGTAGCTACCACGCATCGACCGCAATCGAAGTCTTTAGGATACGGGCCGAAGAGCACTTTCACTCGCCGGGTAAGTTGAGATAGACGCTGTGACAACGGATGCAGGATTCGGCCACCTTGCCGTACTCAGCAGCCAGTTCGGTATCATTTTTGCTGTCCGCAGCACTCTTCAGTCGCCCGAGCGATTCTCGCAACTCAGCTTGCAGCGAAAAGAACTTGGACGGAAGCAGCCTGTTTACAGTCCCTTCGCCGCCCGTGTTTACTTCGGACAGCATGGGAGCGAGTGCCTTTTTGTCCACCATGGCAGACGTAGATTCGTAGTCGAGCATGAGCGTCGACCACAGGAGGTTTTCCATATCATCTCCGTGGTCGAGCATGCTGCTTTTTAGCGCACTCGTTACTTCCATCGGTAGTGGCTTGGCCCGGGTAAGCTTGACTCGGACAAGTTTTGGCGGCGAGTTTTCCACGTCGTTGGTTGGTCAATTTTGGGCTTGGGCGGTTGGCTTTTGCACGCGCCTACCATGAGCAGAGCGAGGGGACAATGAGTCTTCTCATGGGGACATATGTTGCAATCAACACACCAACAATGTGTGGCGCCAACTGTCCTGTACTCGGCAAGGAATGCACAATGCCTGTCACTAGCGTGCAAGGATTGCAGTTCTTGCGACCCCAGCTCTATGGGGTTGTCTGACTGAAGGACTTGCTTAGTTTTTCGACTTGGTCATATTCGTAGGGTAGCCCCTTGGCCGGTAGTTTTTCGATGAAGGCTGTCGCTTCCTCTTTGTGTACGCCGCCCGCAAGAACCACCAGAAACGCTGCTCTAACGTCTTTAACATAACGCTGCTTATCGCTTGGCTCTGCATCTTGCGTGAGTAGTGTTGTAAAACTATTGAAAATCGCTGCTAGGGTTTTGCGAATATGAGCGTTCCGGAAACCGTTGGGATATTTCGTAAGAAGATCTGCCCCGGACTTGTATGCACTAGTCATCTCGGACACCTCAACCTGCAGTTCTCCCTCTGCAAACCAATCGTTTCTATTCATCTTGTCTACCCATTGCAGGTACTCTTGTTCCGATGCGGGTAGGCCGGAGAATTCTTTGAGCAACCATGCCTCGGAGACATTCATTCCGATCACCATTCCCTCTGCAGTAACGACTGTCATGGAGGCGGGGACCTTGTCATCATCGTGCATTTTAATGAGTTCATCGAAGCTACCGTTCTCTTCAAGGCGAGTGTTTAGGGATGCAGTGCGAAGAGCCCACGCGTTGTAATAGGCTCCACGTTCCTCTGCCGCGAGCGTCGCCCACTTTGCCTTTAAGCTATCCGCTTCCGCGATGAGAAGCTTCCATGAGGAGCCGGCCGCTATCGGGGGCAACTCCACTGTCTTGGCAACGGGAGGCTTTGGCTCGGGAGGCTTCGGCTCGGGTTCTGCCTTTGGCGTCGCCTCTGACACCGCCTTTGGCGCTTGCTGTGTCGCCTCTTGGTTTGCCGGTGGAGTCTTGTCTGTAGTTTGAGACTTGCTACAGGCGGTGAGCAACAAAAGAAGCATTAGAGATTTTCGCATGCCGGCTGTAGTAGTGTTTTACCTGGCAAGAGTGATAGTGCTCACTTGGAATATTACTCGCGCCGATATAGCAGGTGATTTCCAATCTCGGGCGGTGGCGTAGGGCTAGGGAGTCACGAGGAGAGCATAGGGTCTGAGGTCGCCACCTACAGGATCTTCGGAGACACGGCTGCCATCACGTTCCACTGCAATATAATACAGGATGGTTGTTCCCGCGGGTTGACCCGGGATTTGCCCTACAAAAAGGTCGGCGGCCTGTCCGTCACTGCCCTGGGGCTCCATGCGAAGGGGGATGAAGTGGGCTGGCGTAATGTCCACCGCATTGTAGAAGAGTTCCACCTTATCACCGGGTTGGGCGGACTGAATCACTGTATGTATTTCGTAGGGGGCCTCGGGTATTTGTCGTTTCTTCCAGCAGTGTTGTGCTTTCAATATCCGGATCGGCACAACTCGCAGCGAGGAACAATAGGCAAGCGAGAGACAAAATACGCATGCCGAAATACTACCTTGCATCCATTGTGAGCGCGAGTTCTTGCCAAAGGTCGCCTCTACGGCCAAACTCTAGTGTATGAGAAGTGCTCGTTTTTGTTTGTATCCACTCCTCGCTCTTACTCTGGTTGCGTGCGGAGCCCGTTCGTCCAGCAGTAAGAAAGAAACCGGTCCTGATAAGGATTCGATGGAGGAGCAAATCGATAACCAGATTCCGGCTCGTTTGCACATGAGCTTGGAGTTTGAAGCTGTGCCGAGGAAGTCACCGCCACTTACGCAAATTTCTCTCGTGGAAACCAACGAGATGGGCTCAAACTCCCGCCACAATCTGGGCGTATTTGATGGCGAATGCAAAGACGTGACCTTTGACGTGCAGGCTGACGACCCGGAGGTCTTTTTGGCCTTTCACTGCCAGCCCTTTGCCGAGCAGCGTGGCGTTTTGGTGCACTTGCTCAAACGCCGAGGCCGAATCGTTTTACTCAGAGCTTGGCTGGGAGAAAGCAAGCCGACCTTTGACGAGTTCGATCAAATCGGGGAGTTGCCGCCCTATCGGAGCGGCGTCCCTGTGGTGAGCGACTACTCTACAGAAGAGTCTTAGTCACAATCTCTCGGACATCAGAGGATAGCTCGCCCGCTTGCAGTTTGGTGAGTGCCTCTTTGGCGTGGGCTTGCAGTCCTTCATCGTACTGCTTCCAGGAGTCAAAGGCCCGGACAAGTCTGGATGCCACTTGCGGGTTAAGTGCGTCAATCTCAGCCACTCTCTCGGCCATCCAGCGATAGCCGCTACCGTCCTGTGCGTGGAATACCACTGGGTTGCTGCGGCCAAAGGCGTTTATCAATGAGTAGACCTTGTTGGGGTTCTTGATCTCAAAGACAGGGTGCGCTAGCAGGGCATCGATTCTCTTTAGGGCACCAGGTTGGGAGTCTGTTGCTTGAACGGTGAGCCACTTGTCTGTGACCAGCGGGTCGTCTTGCCAGCGGTTTAAGAATACTTCTAGTGCCGAGCTTGCCGTGGGCGCACCCGAGTGTACCAGCGAAAAGAGCGAACTAATGGAGTCGCTCATGTTGCTCGCGGTATCAAATTGCGCACTAGCTTGGGTGTACTGGCCACCGGCGCAGAGGTAGGAGAGCAGGACGTTCTTCAGTGACCGCTGAGCGACGCTGTCCGGCGATAGGTCGTAGTCGCCCTCGCTCACAAGCTTGTCGTAACACTCGGCTAG
>JAESTW010000049.1 GCA_016763395.1 Kofleriaceae bacterium | reverse complement strand
TGGTCGGTGTCGTCGAGGAAGCGTCGCAGGACAAACCGCAAATCGAAGTTGTGGACGACGGGATACTCAGGTGATGAGTGTGGGAGGCGGGTGCGAACTCATAGTTCGGTCAGAATCGTTGGCGATGGTACCAGTGATCCGATCCTCAGTATTCTGATGCAAAGCTCACATAGTTCACAAGATCTGGCGAGCGTACTACGTGTTTCCAGGTGGTTAGCAATGGCACAGGGCCTGCTATAAAGAGAGTGAGAAGTGGGATTGCACCACTTCGCAATTTCAAACGTCTAGTTCAACATGTCCGCATTGCTCATACACTTTCTCACAGCATTCCATCTCTTGGGAATGCCAGCGGGGGCTACGCACGGTGCTGGGGCTGCGCAAGGTGCTCAGGTGGCACAAGCGAGCGCTACCAGTGTGTATCAGTCGTTGTCCGAGCGGGCGCAAAGCAAACTTCTAGCGGCAAAACAGGTAGAGCGTACGCTCTCGCGCAATAAGAAAAATCTGCGTGGGACCTACAACAAACAGCTAAGTGAAGTCGACCGGCTCAAGCGTTCGCGGGCGAGTTGGCGCCGCGATCGCCAGTTGCGGGAGCAGAAAGCGCGCTCGCAGAAGACCGCGTCTGCACTTCAGCTCTTGGACAGAAAAATTCGTAGTCAAAAACTATCGGTTGTCAAAGCGAAAAAGAGCTTGAGCACTGCCATTGCAATTGAGCTTTCTCACAACCCGACAAGCGCTCGGCGCAGTCAGTTGTCTAAGACCTTGGCGACTCTCGGTGTCCGACGCCGCACAGCGCCCCGGAAAATCACGATGCCTGATCTAGAATTGGATGAGCTGGCGGACGCGGAAGAATTGTTGACCCAAATCGCTCTGATAGAGCAGGCACAGGCCAAACTCAGCAAGCAAGAGTCGTCGTTGGGCAAGCGTGCAAATCACTACGCTTACATGGATACTCTTCGCCGCAAGCGCCAACGTGCTGGTGAGTTGGGAGCCTTTGATGATACTGGCGTTCGGCGTTCGATTGGTAGAATCGGGACTGAAACCGGACGAAACGGCGGTGGAAGCTTTGAAGGAGACGCGAGCGCTGGCCAGAGTCCACCATCGAACGATGAAGAGCCGGCGGCTCCTCTAGCAGGAGAAACACCCGGTGGGAATGACTTTGCAGCCGCCTCGGTTGTATTGTCCGATGTGGTGGATGCTCAGACGCAGAGTGCCTTGCGGCAAGCGCAGCGCTCAACCAGCCCTCGGACAAAAGCGCAAGCTGCCAAGCGAGCCCAATCCCAAGTAAAAAAACAACTCAATGAACTGGCAGCAGGGAAAGCCCGAATCATGCGCCATCTGAGACGTTTACGGGGCAATTGAGAGAAGGCAGGCTAGCTCGGGAACGGAACTGCCCGCACCGAAATTGTCCGCTCTTAGTCACAGCGTTGGCGTTGGTCGGTGGTCTCTGTGTGCTTCCGAACTGGAGCTGGGCAGACGATACAAACTGGAAACTGGCACTAGAGGGTGGTAGTGAGTACGATTCAAACTTCCATCGCGTCGAGGTGACCGAAAGCGAAGCGGTCGATGGCGGCGCTCTGTTTCGGACAGCTGCTGCAGCGCAATTGCAGCATCGCCTGAAGTCTGGACAAGCGCTGACGATGGACCTGCGAGCCGCGACCAAGTTATTTGCAGACTCTGCCGGTCAAAGCGAAAACATCGGAGTGGTGTACGCGGATGGGAAGTACCAGAGCTACGTCGGTGACGACAAGGCGGTCTTGGCGGTGCGAGGAAACTACTACAACGCAATTGACCTGCGGCCATTCGGAGAAGGGGATAACCCAGTGACGGGCCGCAGCTTTCGCTCTGGAGAACTGGAGGTGTCCCTGCGATTGCCAAGCGAAGGCGAACACCAAGTGACGCTGCTCGCCAACACCCGCGACTTTTTGTACAAGCCGGATGATGACTTTAGCTGGCGTGGCGAACATCTCGGGGTGCAGTACCGGACAGTACTTTGGATAGGCGACCCCGACAAAGACGAGAGCGCAGCATCGGTAGACCTGCGGGCAAGTTATAGAGTCGGGTTGCGGCGCTTTGAGGGAGCTGCCTTTCGCAACACTTGTTCTGCTCAGGAAATGGCGGCACCGGAATGTTTCGTGCCGACTTCTGGCAAGCGGGCGGACATGAATCACTCGGGCTTTGCCGAGGCCGTGTACACCGGACGGAATATCTATTCGCTACTGTACAGCGCCCAGTTTGTTGATTCCAACAGCTACGGCCAGGCGTCTGTCCGGCATCGAGTTGAGATGTCTCTAACGACTGAGCTTGTGGCCAAGATCTTCTTGACCGCCCGGGCGACACTTCGGCTCAATACCTTCTTGGACCCCTTACTTCTAGCGCGAGATGTTCAGTCTCAGAGTTTCATTTCCATCGAGGACGAGAACCGAAATTCGTTGAAACTGGATTTCGCTAGGGACATCGGAGACAGTTTCGCGGTCGAAGCCAGGTTGGCAATTTACAGCAATGAATTTGCAACACAGGAACTTAGCTTTCGTAGGCAAACTGGCTATCTAGGTGTCATCTACCGCTTTTCAGGGGAATAGCTGCCCTGGGCGCCGCGCGTGTGCTACTCACCAGCCATGCGCCGACTTCTGTCTCTACTCGTTGCACTACCGCTTCTGACTTCCGCTTGTAACAAGCCACCTATCGAAGATTGTCGGAAAGCGTGTTGGAATGGCATGAAGGTTCGATTCTGGGCACAAGTCGACAAAGATGTTGCGGGAAAGACTTTGGAAGAAGCAGCCAAGACCCGCGCCATTAAAGAGATAGAGTTTCAGCAAATGGAGCTGCGTGAAGAAGATCAGGGTTTCATGAATTGTGTGTCCCAGTGCCACTCTGAAGGCACCAACGAGGCCGTTGCGTGCATGATTGCGGCGAAGACCGAGGCCAAGCTTCTGGTGTGCCTCGATAAATAGTGTACACACTTCAAGAGTTTGAGAGTTTCCCCCGTCTCGGTTGGTTGTCCGAAGCTTCTCCCGTACATGGATTACCGGCGTTGGCAGCCCAGCTTGGGCTCCGGGAACTTTGGGTAAAGCGTGACGATAAAATCCCCGAGTTGGGTGGCGGCAATAAGGTTCGCAAGCTCGACTACTTGCTAGCCCAGCCCCTCTACCAAGGCGCTAGTGATTGGCACGCAAGCGGCGCCATCGGATCGAGCCAACTGCTAGTCGCGGCCAGAGCGGCACGTTCGATGGGCAGAGGTTTTACTGCCCATGCCTGCGGACAACCCTTTGCTCCAGAAGTGATGCAAACTCTTGCTCAGCTTCAGGCTACGGCATCGCAGGTTGTTCGCTATCACAATCGGGCGACCATGGCACTGAGCAATCCTTCGCTCGTGCTCAGAGACAGGTCTCGGGGAGCTGCTATCATTCCGCCGGGTGCCACAAGTCCAACTGGGAATCTTGGTTTTGTCCGGGCCGGACTGGAACTGGCGCAGCAGATTCGCGCGGGTGAACTTCCCTGTCCGGACCGAGTCTACGTTGGACTGGGCTCTGGCGGCACGGCGGTCGGACTCGCCATGGGCTTGGCATTGGCGGGTATACAAACCCAGGTTCGAGCCATCTCCGTGGTTGAAGCGGTCTTTGTCAATCGAGTTCGAATCGCCGGACTCATACGAAGGCTGACGGCGCCCCTAGAGGCTGGCGGGGTACTACTGCCAGACGAACACGACCTTTCGCTGGCAGTCGACACCAGCTGCGTGGGCTCTGGTTACGCGCATCCGAGCAAAGACTCACTAGGGGCATGCGAGCTTCTGAGAGGTCACGGACTGGCACTGGATCCTGTTTACACCGGCAAGGCGATGGCGGCTCTGCTGCGAGACGCTTCGGACATGCCGGCCAGCAAGCTCCTCTTTTGGCATACCGGCTTTCGCCTTCACGATGATTCCCAAGGCCTCTAGCTGCTACAGCAGTGAGGATGCGTTTCTTCGTATCTGATTCTTTGGGGGCCATAGCGCTGTCAACTCGGCAGTTTAGCCATCAGGTCTAACCCAGTGGCTAGTTTTTGCGTCGAATGCTTCTACTGGAACGCGAGCGATATCATCACTGCAAACCACCAGCAACGACATGAATCTTCAGGCCTGTCAGAAAAGGCAAGAGGCCCGCTTGAAGCTCTAGTAGCTGCCACGTTTCCATGGGAATTCGTACCCGTCCCGCGATGTTGATATCCATAGTTCTTGGATAGGTACTGTCCGAACATTCCATCGCTTGAGCAGGGAGTACGCTGGTTGAGCGAGCAAGTGCTAGGCGCTGCGGCGCTGGAAGCAGGGGCGTGAACTCTACTTGGAACTCGTCCAGTGTTCCCCAGACATCTTCTAGAGTATCCGCTGCCGAGTTTACATAAATTGGCTTGCAGATTTGAAGACTGGCAGGAGCTAGCTCGCCCTGTTCTTCGTCGAGGCGTTCGAGCTTCATATTGAAGTCTACGATGCAATCATTGTTTTCAATTCGCAGGATAGAGCTCGTCCGGTAGGTCAGAGTGTCCCAACCGTATCCTGGGCTGTTGCTACCAGGACTAATGAAAGGAAGGGGATGATTGCATCGGGATGCGGAAGGTAGGAGGACCGTTAATACTCGCCTTTGTCCGGATATGTCAACGGGCTCAACAGGACAAACGT
>JAESTW010000525.1 GCA_016763395.1 Kofleriaceae bacterium | reverse complement strand
ATCTTCGGACGTGGAATCTTCGGACGTGGCTTCTTCGGACGTGGAATCTTCGGACGTGGAATCTTCGGACGTGGCTTCTTCGGACGTGGCTTCTTCGGACGTGGAATCTTCGGACGTGGAAGCGGGGAACATCGCCTCACTGGGCGAAGTCTCTGTCACCTCCGCCTCTTCAATCGACGCTGTAGTCTCTGTCGCCTCAGTATCGGCCACTCGACGACGGATTTCTTCCACTTCGTCGACGCTTAGATACTGCTCCATCTCCGACGCCAAGTTGCTTTCTTCGGCCCGCAAGAACGCTTCAAAGGCTTGCGAGTACTCGCCGTTGCGTGCGTGTGCCAGTCCGAGATAGCTAACCGTACGAATCTGACTAGGATCGAGTTCTCGAGATTTACTTAGCTCCCGAATCGCCAACGTTGCGCGCCCCAACTTTAGATGAACGAGCCCAAGATTCAGCCGATACGAAGCATCCTCCGAATTCATCTCAACCAATTGTTGATAGACGCCACTGGCCGGTTCAAATTCGGACAAGCGGAAATGCGTCAAGCCCAGGAGCCCAAGAGCCTTCTCGCTGGACGAGTTAATTTGCAACGCCTTCTCAAAGCAATCCCGCGCTTGCTCTAGCTTGTCCTCTTGCAAAAGGTCGCTGCCGCTGGAAAGAAGAGAGTCCAGTTTCTGGACCTCCATCATGGTTTGTGAAGTATCTGCCACTGTTCGGCAATTAGACGAGCCCTGCTGCCCCACGTCAAGACGCCCAGGAGGCTTCTCGCCCTCACTCCGCGCGCGCAGCGTATTGCCGATAGCGCTCCATCACCATGCCGAGGTACTTTCGGGTGTGCTCGTAGGGCGGAACCGTGTTGCCGTACTTTCTCAGCGATCCCACCCCTGCGTGGTACGCAGCGATGGTTAGGACCAAATCCCCGTTGTAGCGATTGGCCAAAATCCGCAAGAGACGAGTCCCTCCGAGAATATTCTCACGTGGATCGTGAACGTTCTGCACTCCCATATCGGAAATTACCGAGGGCATTAGTTGCATCAATCCCCGCGCGCCAAATGCGCTAACAACCCGTGGATCGTAGTCAGACTCGACTTTAATGACCGCGCGAATCAGGGCAACAGGAAGTTGGTAGAGGCTCGCAGCCTCGAAAATAAACGCGTCGTAACGCGAGAATCTCTCCGGCGATCGGTCGCGGGACGGAACTCTATCGCAACGCTCGCAATCGCCTCGGCGGCTGGCGACCTTGCCCATCACTCCTCCGCCTCGAGAAATTCGCTTCCACTTGCCAGCACTGGCCCCGGTAGGACGGATGTTGGTGAAGTGAATGATCTTCTCCTGGTCGGTATAGGACCAAACATCGGCCCGCACCTCTCCGCCTATGCAGAGCAGGAGCAGAGTTAATAGGAGTGAAAGACGCATGCGGGAGCCAACCATAACAGCAACTCGCCCAATGACCTAAAGACTGGCGCGCAAGCGTTTGCTTCGCCCGGCGGCGCCGCTCATTGCCCTTCAGAACACTGGCAAAACTCTGTTTTATCGCCGCCAATTCAGGCTAGATTCCCAGGATGCAAGCAGGAGTGCACCATGACTAGTGAAAGGCAAACCGACTACCTCGTCATCGGATCGGGAATCGCAGGGCTCTATTTTGCGCTGGAAGCCTCCGAGCACGGCACTGTAACCATCGTCACCAAGAAGAAATCGCACGACACCAATACCAATTTGGCACAAGGCGGAATTGCCGCGGTTATGGGGGACGATGACAGCCTGGAAGAGCACGTCGCGGACACTCTCAAAGTCGGCGAAGGCCTGTGCAAGCGGGATGTGGTTGAGGGGGTAGTTGAAGAAGGGCCAGCCCATGTTCGCAAGCTCGCACAATTGGGTGTGGACTTCGCTCGCAACGCGTCCGGAGATTTCGATCTCGGACGCGAGGGCGGCCACAACAAGCGCCGAGTCGCCCACTACCAAGATGCCACCGGACATGCGATTCAGATGGCTCTTCTGGATGCTGTCGCCAAGAACGACAAAATAACCCTACTCGAAAACCATATTGCCGTCGACTTACTCTCCATGGAAAAGTACGGAGGTGAATCCGCTTGTTTCGGAGCCTATGTACTCAACAACGACACCTCTGAGATATTTTCTATCATTGCTAGGGCAACCGTCTTAGCCAGTGGCGGTGCGGGAAAAGTCTATATCTACACATCCAACCCGGACGTTGCCACGGGCGACGGCATGGCGATGGCATACCGTATCGGTGCTCAGGTCTCCAACATGGAGTTTGTGCAGTTTCATCCGACCGTGCTCTATCATCCCCATGCAAAGTCATTCTTAATTTCCGAGACCTTGCGCGGCGAAGGCGGAATACTGCGCCTGGAGGATGGCGCGAAGTTTATGGACGAGTACCACGAGCTCTCCTCCTTGGGGCCCAGAGATGTGGTTGCCCGCGCTATCGACAACGAGCTCAAAAAATCGGGCTCCGATTCTGTCTTCCTGGACATGACTCACCTCGATGAGCATTTCGTCCGAGAGCGCTTTCCGACCATTGCAAAGCGCTGCAGGGCACTGGGCTCGGATATCGCCAAAGACCCGATTCCCGTGGTGCCTGCCGCACACTATCAATGCGGTGGTGTTGTCTGCGACAAAACAGGACAAACGACAATCCGCAACCTCTTTGCCATCGGCGAGACCTCCAGCACCGGCCTGCATGGCGCTTGTCGTCTGGCTTCAAATTCCCTTCTCGAAGGCGTGGTCTACGGCGCTCGCGCAGCTGAGGCTGTCCGAGATTGTGAGCTTGTCCGCCCCGGCCAAGTTGCGCCTTGGCAAACGGGCAAAGCCACAGACTCCAACGACGCGATTGTTGTGGCACTAAACTGGGAAGAGGTCCGGCGCTTCATGTGGTCCTACGTTGGGATTGTTCGCAGTGACAAGAGACTCCAGAGAGCGACTCGGCGCATCGAGCTCTTGCGCCAAGAAATCGGCGAGTACTACTGGGACTTCAAAGTGACTAGCGACATTATCGAACTGCGCAATTTAGCGCTGGTAGCGCACCTCATCGTCGAGAGCGCGAAACGCCGCAAAGAGTCACGAGGCTTGCACTACACCCTGGACTACCTAGAGAAGGACGAATCGCTACTGCACGACACCGTGCTGCACCAAAGCTCCGGACCGCCGGCGTAACTACTGCAAGTGAATTCCGCTGAGTTGAGTTCCTCGGCGTAGGTGTCTGGTGTCTGGTGTAGAACACCAGAAATGAGCGGCAACGCCGCGTAGAGTAAACGCTTGCGCAGCCAGCGTTAGGTGTCTGGGTGTTGAACTTGTTTGACACCCAGATTCCTAGAACGCTACAAGGGCTTATGAAAAAGGCTCGCAACGCGCTCTTTGTCCTAGCAGCGATAAGTAGTGGGTACTGCGGCGGCACACCCCAGCCCGCTACTGCGCCGATCTCCGCTCAACCGGCGATTGCGTCAGCATCCCTCGATGCGATGCACTACATGCCAACTGGCAGTGGCTCAGTCGCCGGCATGCTCTGGGGGCCGATCGTCAAATCGGGTTTCCTTATGAGAATAAACGAGCCCTTCGTTGATGAAATACGGGCACTGCTAACAGAGGAGTGCGCGCTCACCCTCGATACTGATTTGCAATCGCTGGTCGTGGCCTTTTCCTCGAACGACAAGATGGAGCCAACAACCATCGCATTGCAAACGAAGGTTCCGCGGGCGCAATTGCAAAAATGCATCGAGACTCTCAGCGTTGGTGATGATGCCCTATCAAAGGATTGGCAGAGGTATTGGCCCTCCGATTCACTGGTCATTCTATCGACAGAGCGCACCACAGAAGAGCTTCAGGCTCTTGGTTTGTCCGAGCACAAACAAAAAGTCGGCATTGCAGCGCAAATGAAGCTCATCGACCGAGACGCTCCTCTCTGGGTGGCAATGAATATCCCATTAGAACTCATCGAGGCTGCGTCGCTGCCTCTCGCGCCTACTTTTCTTAGCGCCAACATTCGCTTGTCAGAGAACTCAACACCAGACTTATTCCTACAGTTCAACGATAGCTTCGGCGTCGATTCGGCCCTTGAGCTTTTTACGCTCATGAAGGCGCCAGCACTAACAAGGCTAGGGCTGGACAACGACACAGTATTCGACGCCAAACGGGTCGGTTCAGACTTGCAGTTGACAATCGGGGGCGAGGTACTGAGTAGCACCTACCGTGAGCTGAAAGCGATGTCCGACGATGAGGAGCAATATACTCAATACGCGCCCGGCACTATACCAGCCCCAGACGACGTAGCTGCACCACCTGCGGACGCAATAAAGACGGCCAAAGGGGTCTACTACAAGCTGCTTAGTTCTACATTGACACCTGGCCAAGCGCGCGAAATCCCCAACGCCAGCGACACCGTCACTGTGCACTACACCGGCTGGACAACCGATGGCAAGATGTTCGACAGCTCGCGTACTCGAGGCAAAACAATTGAATTCCGACTGAATGGAGTCATTGCAGGCTGGACCGATGGTCTTCAGCAAATGGCTGTCGGCGAGAACGTTCGCTTCTGGATTCCCGAAGACCTTGCCTACAAAGGGCGCAGCGGTGCTCCCAAAGGCATGCTGGTTTTTGATGTGGAACTGTTGGGTATCAAGCAGGCGCCCAAAGTGCCCGATGACCTAAAGCGCGCTCCTAAGACCGCCCTAAAAACTCGCAGAGGGATTAAGTACAAATTCCTAAAACGCGGAACAGGCGGACAGCGCCCAAATGCCTGGGACAAGGTCACAGCGCACTACT
>JAESTW010000524.1 GCA_016763395.1 Kofleriaceae bacterium | reverse complement strand
AGCCGAGGCGCCGCTGCCCAATCGCCCGGACGACTCCGATGCACGCAAAGATCTGGCAGCCCGGCGGCGGGAACGTGCGCGAAGCAACCTAAAAAACTCCAGCTCTCAACTGCCGGCAATTTCTCGCGAACCGGCCAAAGGGGCGCAAATTCGAACTGCTACGCAACCGCAGATAGAAGCGCCAACCAACGTAGAAGTGGAGGAAGCGCGATTTCAAGCTGCTTTGGAGAAGCTTGACTCAGGAAATTTCTCAGATGCGTCTGTCGCGTTCAAGAAGTTAGCAGTGGCTCGCCCAAGCGAAAAACGATTTCGCATGCACATGCATTACTGCCAGGGGAAATACCATCAAGCCGCCGGACGACACGGTGAGGCGCGATCGGAATACCAACGCGCCCTGGGAATCGACACCAGTTTTACCCTCGCCCACAAAGCAATGGCGACACTCCCCCAAGACCCCGAGAAAAAGAAGGCGGGCTTGCTGTCTCGCTTCTTTCGAAAGTAGCGGCACGAGATGAAGAAAAAGATTATCGGCATTGATCTGGGTACAACCAACGCTTGCGTGGCGGTTCTCGAGCGTACAGAGACTGTAGTCATCCACAATCACGAAGGCGGGCGAACCACACCTTCGATGGTTTCCTGGAACGAATCAGGTGAAGTCGTCGTCGGAGCACCGTCGAAACGGCAGATGGTTACGAACCCACAGCGTTCCATCTTTGGAGTAAAGCGGCTTATCGGTAAGCGCTTCGACTCTCCAGACATCCAGAACCTGGCAAAAACCTTGCCGTATTCCCTGGTTCCATCGTCACGCGGAGATGCTTGGGTTCAAATCAATGACGACAAAATGTCACCCGAGGAAGTGTCCAGTCACATCCTCAAAAAGCTGAAACAGATCGCGGAGGATTACCTAGGCGAAACTATCGAGGAGGCGATCATCACCGTTCCCGCCTATTTCGATGAACTTCAGCGAAAAGCAACGAAAGACGCCGGTGCCATCGCCGGACTTGAGGTTCGCGCAATCCTCAATGAACCAACGGCTGCAGCCTTGGCCTACGGTTCTCATCACGGACAAGACCAAAGACTGGCCGTTTTCGATCTCGGGGGCGGAACCTTTGATGTGTCGATCGTCGTAATTGAGTCGGGAGTATTTCAAGTGCTCGCGACCCATGGAGATACGGAGCTCGGTGGCGACGATTTTGACCGAGTTCTCATTGAGCTTCTGTGCAAGGAATTTGAAGCAGAGCACCAAATTCAACTGCAGGACGATCCTGTTGCACTTCAGCGGCTAAAAGAGGCTGCTGAACGAGCAAAAATCGAACTGTCTGCCGCCATGTCAACGGACATTAACTTGCCATTTCTCGCAGCATCTCAGGCTGGCCCCGTGCACCTGCAGCGCGAACTATCCCGCACCGAGCTAGAAGAACTCTGTGATCCTCTAATCCAAAGCCTTGCAGCGCCCTGCGAGATTGCCCTGAAAGCAGCCGGCATGACGTCGTTTGAGATCGATCAAGTGCTCTTGGTTGGCGGCATGAGCAGAATGCCGGCAGTTCAGTCTAGAGTCGTAGAGATCTTCGGTCGACAACCGTCCAAAGGAGTAAACCCGGACGAGATCGTGGCGCTGGGAGCTGCGGTGCAAAGTGGAATTATCGGAGGCGAGCTACAGGAAGTCGTACTTCTCGACGTGACCCCACACTCTCTAGGCATCCGTGTCGCTGGTGATCGAATGTCGGTATTGCTGACGGCGAACACGTCGATTCCAGCTCGAGCGAGTAAGACATTTTCTACCACCGAGGACAATCAGCGTTTCGTCACGCTTGAGGTCTATCAGGGCGAGGACGAGGACCCGGCCAACAACCGTTACCTCGGACGTTTCACGCTCGGCGATCTCACACCGAAGCCGAAAGGCAAAACCCGGGTAGAAGTGCATTTCACCATGGATGTTGATGGCTTGCTCGAAGTCACCGCAACTGAGAAGGACGGTGGCAAAGAGGCTACCGTCACGATCGATCCTGCAGGTGGATTGACGCAGTCCGAGATCGAAGCACTTCGACATTAGGAGGCTTGGTGTTAAATAAATTCAACACCAAGACCTACTAACGCTCGCTATGCAAGCGTTTATTCTACGCGGCATCGCCGCTCATTTCTGGTGTTCTACACCAGACTAGGAGGCTGAGTCTTTGGAGTTATACTTCCAGGCGGATAGCGAACAGGGTGGCAAATTCCTCGTCGTCTTCAACTGCGATGGAGCCGCCGTGGGCCTCACAGGCTAGTCGGCAGAAATAGAGCCCCATGCCGCGCTGAGATTTATCGTCTCCGCCTTTGCCATACTTGCTAAAAAGCCCTTCACGCCTGTCCGGCGGTATTCCCGCGCCAGTATTCGCAACCGAGATGTACAAGGTTTTCCCCGAATTTTCGAGACGTGCCTTCAGGTGAATTCGTCCTCCCTCGCTAACGTATCGTGTGGCGTTGTTGAGCAAGTTGTGCAAAACGCGTTCAATCAGCATTGGGTCAATTTCACAGACTAAGTCCAAGTCACACTGCAGACTAATGCCCGCGATATCGTTGCGGCTTGTTTCGTGAATTTGTCCTGCAGTCTTGAGAAGCTCACCAACCTTAGTCGGAAATCGCAATACCTGAAGAGCTGCGTCCTCAAGCCTGGATATGTCGACAAAGTTGGCCACTAGGCCAATCATTCGCCGCAATGCCCGCCTTGCAGCCGATGCCGCCTCGACCAAATCCTCCTCATCGTCGCGCTCCCGCAACTCTTCGTCGATGTATTGCAGGTTCGCGGACGTGATGCTCAACCCATTATTTAGATCATGAGCGAGCAGGGCGGCGGCCTCTGCGGCAAAGAGACGAAGATGATCTGCCTGCTTATTGAGCTCTTCAAGTTCTGCGTACGCCTGTCGAGTTCGCTCAAACGCTTCGATACGTCGAAGCAATTCTTTCATGTATACAGGCTTGGCGATAAAGTCGTCCGCACCTACATCAAAGGCCCGGATTCGGTCATCAGCATCATCCCAGCCGGACAAAACTAGTACCGGCAGGCGAGCATTCATCTCCTTCAGTTCCCGGACGACTTCAAAACCGTCTTTTTTTGGCATGCGAAGATCAATAAGTGCCAAGTCTGGCGGATGCTGAGCGGCAACCTCGATTGCCATTTCACCATCCACAGCCTCCAACACATGGAATCCGCGCTTGCGCAACACTCGCCCAACCGTTCGTCGTACTTGCTGATCATCATCTGCCAGCAATATACACGGTAGGTCCTTCGCGGGTTCCTCCTCCTTCTTTGGCGGATTCACCAGCGATAGCGCGACGATCATCTCTGCGGCAGCGGACAAGGGCTTAGTCTTTCCCGCCTCGGGGCGCCAGATCTTGTGTATGCATCGAGTGCAAGGCCATGCGAACGATGCCTTTAAGATCGACATGGTCCCAAGGCTTGAGCAAGAAGCGATGCACGGCTCCCTCGTTGAGCGCTCGTACAGCCAGGTGCACATCTGCCCGCGCGGTAAGTAGGATCCGAAGCATATT
>JAESTW010000523.1 GCA_016763395.1 Kofleriaceae bacterium | reverse complement strand
GCGTTTTGTGCATGCTATCCTTCCCCCATGATTGGGCGGATCCTACTTTTTGCATTCATTGGGCTCTTGGGTTGCTCCCAAAGGAACTCCGATGCCCCTCCACTTTCCCATGAGGCCTACGTTTGGCAACGGAATTGGACGGTGCCGGTGCAGGAGGCGGTTGTCCATCTGCCCCCTGAAATTTCCGGCCTTCGAGTTTTGGCCCTCGAAATCTCGGAGAAAGGGTCTGGGATGGCTTGGCCAAAGGTCAATCTGGAAGCACTTACGAGGAGCCAGCAAGCGGTGACAGTAGTGGTTCGAATCAATGGGTCACGGATCCCATCCGATTTTTCCTTGGCGACTCTACTGACAAAAGTTGAATCTTGGCAAACGGCCGGTGTGAATGTTGTAGGCATTGAAGTGGACCATGACAGTGCAACCGCAGGATTGGCGGACTACGCAGCTTGGCTTAGGACCGCTCGACCACCCAAACCACTCCGATTTTCAATCACCACACTACCCACATGGATGAAGTCAAGCAACATTAAGAAGATATCTCAGCATGTCGACGAAATGGTCCTACAAGTTCATGCGATTCGTGCCCCCCGTATATTTGATGCCAAGCAAGCTCGAATTTGGATCCACCAATTTTCTCGAAGCTTGGGCTCACGTCCCTTTCGAATCGCGTTACCAACCTACGAGGTGGAATTAGACGGAGCCATACAGTCCGCAGACCCCAAAGAGATTCAGAGTCTGCTTGGCCAGCTCAAACAGCATCGGCCAAAAGGACCTCGTGGAGTTGTTTGGTTTCGTATGCCTGTTCAGAACGATACGAGAGCTTGGTCTGCATCGACACTCAGTGCAGTAATTTCGAATAAACGCCTTGCCTCTGATGTTCAAGCAACGTTGGTTCCGGATGGACCGCTCTTATTCAATGTTGTGATCGAAAACCGGGGGAATCTTGATGAAAACTGGCCCCAACTAAAGCTTACTGGAACGATAGAGGCTGTTGATTTGACCATGGGATATGTGCGTGACAAGAGCGGATGGGTCGCACCGAAGCGCCGACTTGTATCAGGCGAAAAACGAATTGTTGGATGGGTCCGAGGAGAGAATGTTGCAATCGATGTTGATTAAAATTGTTAGTATACTGGTGGCGTATGTGTCGGTATTTGTGTTGCCCGCCAATGATGCCGCTGCCTGTGGCCCTGATTTCCCCATTGCACTTTTATCCCAGCGTCCTACGACAATGTCGCAATTGCCCGAAGGGATTTTCATGAAGGAGGTGGAGCATCTCGTCAGCCCACCCGCAAAGCGGTATCTCGTAAGTGAGGGAGTTGAGCCTGTAGGTGCACGAGATGGTGGCAGTGAAGTCGAGCGCGCACTCTATGACCAAGGTGCAAATTCGTTTAATACGGGTGATGTTCCCGCCGCGATACAAGCCTTTGAAGCGCTACTTAAACTTCCTAGCGAGCAGCGGCAATACCGTTCTACTTGGGCGGCATTTATGCTGGGTCGATTGCAGCATGGCACAGCCTCTCTTGCCTCCTACCAATTGGTGCGTACGCTCGTTGCTGCCGGTTTTCGAGATGACCTCGGACTTGCTGCTGCGAGCCTCCGGCAAGAGGCTGCGCGGTATGCAGTTAGTGGCAATCGCAGGTTAGAACTCGCACGATATGCAGAACTAGCGTCTCATGGCTCTCATCGAGCTGGGCTTGCCCTGTTATTTTTGGTCCGAGACGAATTTAAAAGCGGTGCAGTGACGTCACTCGCTACAGACCCTATCGGACAAAAACTTTTGGGTGCCTATCTTTACAGCCGTCGAAACGAGATAAGCGATCGGCAAATGACTATGGCACTCAACGCTCTTGCCCAACCCAAAACTCTCAAGGGTGGCGCGAGACTCGCTGCTGCTGCCTATCGCGAAGGCAAGTGGGGCATGGCGCAGCGTTTTGCCAACCAAGACGCCGGCGACGGTTTGGCAAAATGGGTACTTGCAAAGCTCGCCTCCAGGCAAGGCAATCACCGGCGAGCCAAAACATTGATGGCGCTGGTAGAAAAACTCTTAACTCCCGAAGTGTGCAGTAGCAACACACGATCTCGAATCTCCGCGGAACGTACTGTCTTGGCATTGCAATCGGGTGATATTTCCAACGCAATGAAGTATTCCCAGCACTCCATCGAGCATAGCGACACAGCGCTCTACGTTGCAGAGAAAGTACTCACAATTGGTGAGCTTACTTCGTTTATTAAGTACTATTCTGACAGAGACGATCAAGACATACGAGAATCTCTCAGTGATCTTTTGGCGCGTCGCCTGATGAGAGAAGGACACCGGGCATTGGAAGCGGGTAAGCGTGCTCAGGCCGAGCGACACTTCAATTCCGCTCAGACCTACTTCAATGAGAAAGACTATAGATCAGCAAAAGTCTTAGCTGCATCTCTTCTCATTGCGTTCAGCGAAACTAACAGCATTGAACGTGCCAAAGCATTCTATCAAGCCTCCACAATGGCGCGATCGCAAGGGCTGGAACTTCTGGGAACGTCACTCGCCCCTGATTGGCAAGAATATGGTGCGCAATTCGACCTCTCAGAACATGTCTTTACTCAACCCCCTGGAAAATGGCTTGGAAAGAAGGAAGCGCGTCGTGTCAAAGCCAGTGCTCCTATGTTTTCCAAGCGGTACCACTATCGGTACCTTGCCTCTCACCTGGCGGAAAAGGCAGCCGACTCACTCCCTCGAACAAGCCAAGCCTTTGCCGCTGTGCTTTGCCATGCGACTCGCTATATCTATCAAGTCGATGGCAAGCGAGTCAGAGACATCTGGACACGATATGTAAGGCAGGGGCCAACAGTCGATTTCGCTTCCCAGTTTGGAATCAAGTGCCCTGAGCCAGACTTTACCGCAGCACAGCGAACGCTCTCTCAAAAGTCTAAGCCCATCGACCTGATAACACCTCTCCGGTCCTTTGGAGCTTGGTCACTATCGAAGCTATCGGCGCCACCCCCACGATAGTGCCCACAATCGCGCAGGCTGGTCCAGAGGCGGCCAGCCTTGAACTATACAGGGTTGGCCTGCGCCCGGAGCGCACCAAGTTGCTCGTGTAGTGACAAGAGTGCCTCAT
>JAESTW010000522.1 GCA_016763395.1 Kofleriaceae bacterium | reverse complement strand
CAAACGCATACTCCCGCAATTTGCCAACGACCCTATGTAAGTGGACATGTTCCTAGATGAGGCCCGGCTTGTCGCTCAACTGAACCACCCTTCCATCGTACAAGTTTTTGATATTGGAGAAGAATCTGACGGTGTCTTCTTTACGATGGAGTATGTCGAAGGCCGTGACCTCGCTGACATACTGGGAACTTGCTACAAAAAGAAGCGGCAACTCTCTCTAGAAGAAGTCTTAGCAATCGCTGTACCGATGGCAGAGGCACTGCACCACGCCCACGAATTGTGCGACGACCACGGCGACTTCGTCAACTTGGTACACCGAGACGTTACCCCTTCCAATGTGATTGTCACCAACGAAGGCAGAGTCAAATTACTCGATTTTGGGGTTGCCAAGTCCAAGTCGCAACTGCGTGCAACTACTGGTGTTTCTCTTAAGGGAAAGTTCGGATACATGGCTCCGGAGCAATGCCAGGGTCTAAAACTGGACCGAAGAAGTGACATTTTTTCTTATGGTGTAGTTCTCTGGGAACTCTTCGCGGGAAAGCGACTCTTCCCCGGTGGCAATGAGCCCTCGGTGCTGATGCGCATCATGGACGGAAACTTCCCTGCACCGACCTCCGTTCGTCCGGATTTACCCAAGAGGCTCGATCAGATCTGCCTACGAGCACTTGCGATCGATCGCGACGATAGATATCTCACTCTGAATGACCTTTTGTCCGATTTGGATGAGTTTCGACGTGAAAACAGTGTGGTTACCACATCTCGGACACTGTCCGCACTCATCACCGACCTCTTTGGCGCCCCTATCAAGCAAAATGAGTCGCAAGCCAGGGCCTCTCTGCCCCTTCGCGCAGCAGCACCCAGCAAAGACCCATCGGTCAATATTTCCATTGATGCAGAACTTGTTCAAGACAGATCTCAAGTGGAAACGGTCTCGTCAACTCCTGGTCGGTGGACTCCTAGGGACGGAGTCCCGGTTTCCGCGTCGGCTCCAGGTGAGCTAGGTGAAACACTGCCTCAGTTGTCAACAGGCATACCGGCTCCCGCAGCAGTAGACCCGCTAGAATCTAGCTACGCGGATCCTTCTGGCTTGGATTCTCCCTATTCCGATCCTTCTGTCTCGTCAAATAACCGTGGCAAAAACCGATCAGTCCTGATCGCAGTCGCTCTTTTGGCAGTAGCGGGCGTGGCGTCTATCGTTGTCGCAACCGGATCAGACACGGGGGCGACCGCGGATGGACAATCTAACAAGACGAGTTCAGGCAGTACGATGCCAACCAGTGCAGCCTCGGCCAGTAGCCCTACGACTCCGGCCGCTAGCCCTACGACTCCAGCCCTAACCGATACTCCGGTTGACTCGGACAAATCGCCCGCTGGTGATGACTCGGACAATACCGCAGGTCTCGCGGGGTCCAATAGCCAACAAGCAGATGCCGGCACTATCACTCTTGGCGCAACCGGTCTGACTGCCAGCGAAACTGAGCGCAACCGAACCGCTGCTAAGATAAAAGCGAAGAAAGCTAGGATAAAGGCCAGGAAAGCTAAACTCGCCAAAGATTCTAAGACTCGGAAACCAAGAGATTCCAAGACTCAGAAGCCCAAGTGGGATCCAAACTCTCCTTTCGCCCCAGAGTAATTCGTACCAGTGCCATCAATTCTATCGTCATCGTCATCGTCATTTAGTGCCCCAGTACGTGCCACATCTCAAGCACTTCGCCCTGGGACTATCGCCCGCGCCCTTAGTCTGGCCATTGCACTAGCTGCACCACTATTGACAGAGTCAGTCGCAGAAGCATCGCCATCAGAAGATTACGCAGAGGGGCTTAGACTCTACTCCAACAAAGAATTCACTGCAGCAGCCGAAGCGCTGGCTCGCTCCTACAAAGCGAAGGAAGACCAAAATACTCTTTTTGCTTGGGCCCAGGCAGAACGGCTACAGGGAAACTGCGATGCCTCAGGAAAACTCTTTTCCGAATTCATCGCCAAGGGAGCAAACAAAAAACAATCGCGTGCCGCATTCGAGCTTATGCAAGACTGTGTCGAGCAACAACCTAAGACTGTAGAAAAGCCGGACACCGGTTCCACGGTCGAGGAAAACCCAGAAGCGAATCCTACACCTGAGGTCGAACCACTCCTTGGCGCAGACAACTCAACGAAGAACAATACCTCCGGACAAGATCTTGCAGTCGTGACGGCTGGCCCCACCGGACAACGATCGCCTTGGTATAGCGACTGGGTTGGCATGAGCTTGGTTGGCTCAGGTACCGCTGCCCTTATCGTAGGAGGGATCAGCTACAAATCAGCACTGGATGCAGAGGACGATGCCAACGGCAAAGGGGAAGCCCACTTTATCGACTCAAAGCGTCTAGCCAACGATCGCCGTTCCCTGGCTGTTGTCGCAGGTGTCACAGGTGGCGTGTTGCTCGGTGGCGGAATCATCTACTACTTACTCCGAGACGGTTCCAGCGAAGAACAGAACCCTATAAGCATGCAAATCGACGGTACAAGCACAACCTTCTCGTACGCCGGACACTTTTAGCCAACAGGCACTTTAAACCAACAGACGACGAGTAGAAAGTCCGCCAATCGGCTCTTCCACCAATTGGAATTTAGGTAGACAGCAGAGTGGCCTTAAGGCTATTTACACTTGGGATTGTAGGGGTTTTTTACACCGGGCACACACGGTGACAAATTGTTAGGCTTTATTTTTGTGAGAGAACAAGTGTACTCCTCTCGCTTCCCGTCAAAGTTCAAGGTCACTCTGCCATTTTTATAGCCCGGCTTTTTACAGAGTACCACCATCTTCTGTCCGTGCTGAGCTTGTACAAGTGCGGTGGATGTACCGAGACCAATTCTCCCAGGCTTTCCGTCCATCGAACCTATCAATCGTGCGCCTCGGGGATCGCTGGTCACTTTGATTTCTAACTGCTCGGCGTTTCCTCCGGCTGCATCTCCGGACAGGACTGATGCATCACTCTCCGGGTTCACTACACCCGCATCGCGTACCGGCGGCAAGGTCTGTACTTGGCCGGAGGTATTCGCCTGACCGGAGGTATTCGCCTGACCAGACGCAGTGAGTGCAGCGGGGGTTGCTTTGGCAACCTGTTCATTAGCGATACTTTCATTGTCGCGAGTAAGCGAGTAAGCCAAGACTCCGCCTGCGACCATCAAAGCGGTTAATCCCACGATGTAGATCGAACCTTTGGGCGAAGGGCGTGGTGACGGTACCGGCTCGGCAAATGGCACCTCACTGGAGACCAAGGGAGCGATCTTTATGTCCGGTTCCACTACCTCGTTGGGGACCAAAGCGGTAGACGGCCTACCTCTGCTCGGGCCCATAGTCTCTGGCTTGTTGCGCGACCTTTCGACAGCAACAGTCTCCGCGGTATCGGCCACTCCCAAGCTAGCCTCGTACAAGCTGGTTTTGTCCGAGTCATCACTCGCCTTTGGGGCCAGGCTGGTTTCAGGAACCATGCCTTTGCGCTCCTCCTCTGCCATCTGGGCCTGTTCGAGCAAAGGCATATCGACTTGTGTGAATTTGGTTGCCCGATGTAGAGCATCGAGGAATTCGTTCATGTCTTGATAGCGCTGCGACGGCTTCTTCGCGAGCGACTTCATCACCACCGCGTTCAACTCCTCTGTAGCTTCGGAGGCTGAGGCGATGTCCAAAAGACTCATGGGCATATCAAGCATTTGCATTGCCAAAGTGCGAACGGTTGAGTTCCCCTTAATTGCAACTTTCCCGGACAGCATTTCGTACAAGATGATTCCGAGTGCGTATACATCTGCTCGGCGATCGACGTCTGGTCGCCCAGCAGCCTGCTCAGGGGCCATGTATTCCGGTGTTCCTATCACCGTTCCGATACGGGTGAGACGAGGAGAATTTTCGTCTTCGGCTTCGGACACTACTTTCGCGATTCCGAAATCGACGATCTTTACAAAGTCGTCTGAGTCATTCCGGTTGATGAGAAAAATGTTTTCAGGCTTCAGGTCACGATGTACGATTCCCTTGTCATGGGCAGCCTGCAGCGCGTGGGCAATTTGCGAAACGATGAACATTGAGCGATCAATGGACAGAACTCCTTCATCACGCAATAGCTTGGCTAGCGTCCGACCTTGGAGGTACTCCATGACCTGATAGGTCAGGCCATCGCTGGTCGTACCAAAGTCGGTTACGTCGATAATGTTCGGGTGCCCAATTTTCGACGCCGCCCGCGCTTCTTGGACAAAACGTTGTACGACAGATTCTGAAGTGGCGACCTCAGAGCGCAACACTTTTACAGCCACTAGCTTTTCGATGACGCTATGGCGAGCTAGGTACACGACTCCCATCCCGCCCTCGCCAATTTGTCGTTCGATCTTGTATCGCCCCTCAAGCTCGATTCCGAGAAGACGCTCTGGACGTTGGTCCATGATCTCTTGCAGTATTTTTGACGCAGGTGTTGAGAGTGAAATCTTTGGCCTAGGCGAAGTCGGAGCGCCGGCCAGGGTTCCTGTCCCAGCTACTCCTTGGGTAGCCACGCCGTCGGTACTTGGATGCAATCGCCGAGACGAAGCAGCGAGGTCGGACAGGGAGCCCGGAAGAGCACTGGAACGACTTGGATCTTCCAAAATCGTCGGAGGCTCGTCGGGCGCAAGCGGGCTGCCATCATGCGGGCAAAAGCTCTCGCCGGGAAAGGCCTCATTGCATTTTGGACATACGCTCAATCCACAGTCAGCGTACCATAGCTAGAGAGCTGACCATTGTTTGGCGACACACTGCTATCATGGCCTCAATCGCTATTCTCGAGAATCGCCGTCGCCGCTGACGGGCGTACGGAAGTAGGTAAATACCTCGTTCTTCGCACCGACAACCAAGCTCACACCACCAAAGGCTTTGGCTACCGTTAGGCTTTTGCCAAAGGCCTGATCGCCTTCAGGACTGGCGTCATAAAGCTCGATTGGAGCTGCAAACTGCCCACTGTTGTCAGCACCGTAGATGAATACAGTTCCGGCGCCAGTCGCTCCGCCAGCATCACGCGCGTGATCGGAGATAACCAATTCGTCTTGACCGTCGTCGTTGAAGTCACCAACAGCGACGTTTGCACCAAAGGCTTTTGAGCCCGCCGGATTGGCGATTTTCACTCCCATGGTTGGCACAGCAACAGTCCAGTTCATGTAGACATAGACGGCATTTTCGTCAGGCGCGGCAATGACCAAGTCGGTCTCACCGTTGCCGTCGAAATCGCCGCTAGTCAGTGTTCGTCCGAAGCTGGCTTCGCCGCCGGGGGCCATAATTGGAGCACCTAGGAGTGCGCAACCAGAGCCAGTGGCAATAGAGCTCGCTTGTCCGACAACGACAGTTCCAGCAACACCGACCACGTACTCTGCACCGGCGGACACGTCTAGGTCTGCGAGAATTAGACCACCAGTCGCACCGCCGAGGGAACAGCTCTCGGCTGCACCACCAGATTTATTCTTGTAGTCTGAAACTAGGTTTAAGTCTTGTCCGCCAGCTGCGAGTAAGTCTGTCTCTGCACTGATATCTGTCACACCAAAGGCAATGCCTGTTGCAGCAGTTGAGCCCGCGAGAAGAAAATCACTGCTCGCCTCTTTGTTCTCAGCTCGAAACATCGCCAAAGCAGGTGTGCCATTCGCGATTACTGCCACTGCAACATTCCCGCTTGTGGCTGCAAAGGCACTCGGATCACTAGCCATGATCGTTGGCACCGGTAATTGGTCTCGGCCCTCAAGCAATACCTCTTGGCTACTACGGCTGCCGGATTTGGTGTATGTCACCAGCAAGAGAGCGGGCTTTTCGGCTGCTACGAAGTAGTGGAGATTGCCCGAACCATCACTGCCGCCGATAAGGCCAGCGCTAAATCCCGCAAACTCTGTAGAGCTGGGCTTGCCAGCGGAGTGCACCCAAGCGCTGTCCGAAAGATCGTCAAAGACTCGGGGATCACAAGAGGCGATGAGTCCGAGAGAAGTACATGATAATAGAATTTTTCTGAATGACATAAGCTGCCTCCTTTCTAGAAACGACCTGCGAGACCGAAGCCGCTGTAGGTAGGGGTAATTTGTGGTTCAAAGCTAATCGCGCGGATGTCGACTGAGCCTGTACTCGACTTTCCTTTGTCGCGGAATGTGTAATAGACCGCCATCAAGAAGGACGCTCCTCCCAGTACGTAGCCGACATTTGCAGCGATTGCGTAGGTCTTGCCGGTATCAGATCCAAAGCCGAAGCGGGAGTCGTTGTTGTCCGGTGGTGGATTGCCAGCGGCGATATCAGCCCGGAGCTCGTCTTCTAAGTCTTGTGCCTTGGTTCCCAAGTAGTAGCCGCCACCAACAAAGGCTGCGGAGAAAAGGTAGGCAACATAGGCATCAACTCGGCTTGGCTTCTTGGCCAAATCGGCTCGCATGGTGACCTCGGTTTTACTCTGTATTTCAATCGTCCGGTTGTAGCTCTTGTGGTTACCGCGGCGAATGCTAACCGTGTGCTTGCCCGGATCTAGGGGCTTGAGGCAAGGACCGCGCTCGCACAGGAGCTTGCCATCGACATAGACACTGACATTCTCTACGCCAGTGCCGCGAACGTTGAGATAGCCGACTTCGGCGCCTTCAAGCTCTGCTTTGATCTTCGTGGTCTCGCCCGGAATGATTTCCACTTCCGTCTTGTACTCGCTGTACCCCTCTTTGGTGATCCACAGAGTGTACTTACCAGGCTTAACTTCATCACTCCAAGGAGTCTTGGCGATAGCACCGATCGACTTGTCATCCATGTAGATGCTAGCACCGGGAATGTTGGACGTAACCTCAAGGTAGCCCAGGTAATCCTCTTCACCCAATACAAATACGATCGTCTCAAATTTGTCCGCCTTGGGCTCGATCTTTCGCTCGCCGGACTTGTAGCCTTTTCGTTGAACATAGACAGTGTGAGTCCCGGACAAGGTTCCGTTCCATGGGGTTTTGGCAAACGGCTTTCCCTCTGGATCGTCCAAGTAAATATCAAAGCCTGCTGGCTCGGACACAATTACGACGACACCCTGAATCTCAATCTT
>JAESTW010000521.1 GCA_016763395.1 Kofleriaceae bacterium | reverse complement strand
GCTGGCAAGGTACAGAGCCAAATGGGCGAGATGATGACTGATTCGCGTTTCACCGACTACCAGAAGTTTGCTGGTGTGCTGATGCCAAAGACCGTTGAGGTGTCGATGATGGGCATGAAGCAGGTTGTAACGATCAAGTCGGTTGAGATGAACATCGAGTTTGGTGGCGATGAGTTTGCATTGCCGGATGACATTAAGGCGCTGTCTCAGAATAAGTAGGTAGCCACGAAGGTGTGCTTTTCCTGAGTACTCTCAGATGAGCGCGACTGTCCTGCTTACCTCTTTAGCAGGACGGTCTTTGTCTCTCCTCGGTTGCCTCCCAGGGGGGATTACGGGGGAATGTCGTCGACAATATTTCACTGCCCAGCAATTCTGCCTCCTCAATTCGTTATGGTGAGGCAATATTCGTTTGTCCGATTGGAACATACCTGTCGGGAGGTGCCAAATGGCGTTCGCCTTGACTACACTCCGGCCGTGCTTGTCTTAGGAAAACGCTCATGGCTTGCCTTGATCTTCATTCTCCGTGGAACACCACTGGCCCGCATCTGGTTGCGGCTTCTGGTCGTGATTTCCGTTGCGATTGCCGTAACGCTGGTTCACGAAACGTATGGCACCTTCGCCGCAGGGCTCACAACCGTTCCTTTCTCGCTAGTGGGGCTCGCTCTCGGCATCTTCTTGGGATTTCGGAACAACACCAGCTACGACCGCTTTTGGGAGGGTCGCAAACTCTGGGGTTCTCTGGTCAACACTACGCGAACCACGGCCAGACAAATTCAAACCCTGATTGGCAAACCGGACTCGGACACGAGAATTGTCACCGACACTCATCGCGAACTTACTCACCGAGTCATCGCCTACGTGCACTGCTTTCGACATCATCTCCGCAACGAGGTACACCCTGGTGATGCAGCAGCCTTCTTACCGCCGGACGAGGCCAACGAGATCGCGAGCGAGAGCAATCCGCCACAAGCAATTCTGCACAGGCTTGCTCAGCGCTATCGCGAACTATGGTCGCAAGGAGAAATTCATCCCTTTCACCTAAACCAACTCGACCAGAGTTTGACCGACCTCACCAATCTGCAAGGCGCTTGCGAGCGTATAAAAAGCACACCTATCCCCGCCTCCTACACCATTCTGATCCACCGTCTTGTTGCCTTCTATGTCTTCGCTCTGCCCTTTGGTCTGGTGAGCACTATTGGCGTATGGACTCCCGCAGTAGTGGTTCTTGTCGCCTACGCCTTCCTCGGACTTGATGCCATTGGTGACGAGATCGAAGAGCCTTTTGGAACTGATATCAACGATCTGCCTCTTGCCACGATTTCCCGAATGATCGAAATCAATCTTCGGGAGCGACTTGGAGAGACCGATCTGCCCGAGCCGCTGGCGCCTGTGAATGATGTCATGAGCTAGAGTATCTCTGATGCTCGTAGAGACTATCTCGTCGATGGTTGCAATCGGTTTCGAGACATACTGCGTGTCCGACCAAGGTACCTGTTCAGACTTTTTTACTGCAGTGTGCTCGAAGAGCTTGGATACGCTTGTCCATGATGCTATGATGCTTTCATCGAGCGGGTGGCACTGCTCCTCAGAACCTTTAGTAAGAAAATGACTTCAACAAATCATATCGGAAGAAAACCGGGCTTCGAGACATTGCTCTCGCAACTGGTAGACGGACGGGAATTGGCGAATTTGCTCCGTTTTTCTAGGTTCCCGATTTTTATAGATATGACTCCAGTAGCAGTAAACGATCAAATTTGCGCAGATTGGCGCAGTACAGATTTGCAGAGTGCAGTAGAGGTGGCAAGCTGAGATAAACACACATGTTTATCGAGTGAAGCCACCAGGGAATCCTAGGTGGCTTTTTAGTTTTCGGGGGGCTGGATTGACTTCAATATCTCCAGCGCCACTACATCGCGAATACCAACCTCACGTTGAGGTTAAATACTCAGTCCAATTGGGGAATATTCCAATGGTGGAAGGGCCGCGCTTTGTCCGGTTCTCAGGAGGTTCGAATCCTCATTTCTCAACCATGTCTGTAGCGTTTGCATAGCCATCTTGATTGATAGGGCTCGCGGCGTTGTACGGATAGCAGTTTTGACAATTGAATAGTTAGAAAGACGATGAAGAGGCGCCATTGCGTCTCGATATTGCCTCGGTAGCACTACGGGTAAGTGCGTCCGGTTGAAGCCCGGAAGAACTTCGTTCGACCCGAAGCTGAGGCACCACACCAATTCGGCCCTGAAAGAGACTGGGACATCGGCTCGACTGTCTATCGAGCAAGGGCGGTTCGATTCCGCTCAGGGCCGCCATTCTAAGGCGATTTATCAACACCTAACCCAATACAACGAAAGGAGCTCGCGTGACGACTCAAACACTGATGCTTTCGCAAGGTTACGAGCCGATTAAAGTCGTCTCGTGGCAACGTGCGATTACCCTGCTCACCCTCGGAAAGGTCGAGGTTCTCGAAGAGTATGAGCAGGACATTCGCTCTACTAGTATTGTCATCAAGATGCCTGCGGTTGTCCGACTGCTTGCGGCATTTCGGCGCCGTAAAAAGCCGGTGAAATTCTCTCGTATCAACATCTACGGTCGCGACAAATTTCGCTGCCAGTATTGCTACGAGAAGATCTCTATGGCCAATGGCACCTTTGATCACGTTGTCCCCCGAGTTCTTGGCGGACAAACGAGTTGGACAAATATTGTAACCGCTTGCCATAGCTGTAATTCTCGTAAAGGTGGAAGGACTCCAATGCAGGCAGGAATGCGACTGCGGAGCAAACCCTTTCGTCCGACCTGGGTTCCGATTATGGCACTCCGCGTTAGCGCCACAAGTGCCCCGGACGCGTGGCGCGATTACATGTATTGGACAAACGAACTCTAACAACTGGCGACACCTGTATCCGCAATATGGGCGGGTGTCGTCAGAACTTTACCTGAATGTTAGCGAGGACTTCCGTGTGGAAGTTTTAATAGTATTCCCTAATGCGCGCTAGTCTAATGGCAAAACGCCGGGCTCATAATCCGGATTTCCAGGTTCGAATCCTGGGTGCGCAACCGAATTGTGGATGCAGTAATGATGTTGCAATACCGCGCGGAGAAGGCCAGTATCTTCTCGGTGTCCGGATATTGGTTCTCAACATTGTGGTAGCGTGAAGTTCGCCCTCACCCTACTATGAAATCCCAAATCGACCCTCTAGGTGTCGTGAGTTCGACTCTCACCGCAGCCTGCTTGGCTGTGTAACTCAGTTTGGTAGAGTACTAGAACGTCTCATAGCAGAGACAATGGCCTGAAACGCCATCAACCCGGACGAAAGTCCAACCTAGAGATGTGAAGACGAGGCGCCATTGTGTGGCACTACTGGACAGGCCACACAGCAAACGCTGAGTAACTGAGCTTGCGGCGGACAGCAGAGAAGGAAGAGACCAGCGCTGGGCGAATGGGTGTTCAACTTGTTTGACATCGGACGCCAGGCGACCGTTTCTTCACTGCTCTGCCGTCTCCTACACGCTTACGTACTCAGGTTTTAGCCACTGAAGATCGGGCTGCGATAGCTGTACACATTGATGTACGGCAACACGCATCACGAACTTTAGCGACCAGTTCGTCTTCACTCTCGTTTCCTTTTCTAATCGTCTTTTGTGACTGAGAATAACTCGCAGCTAGTCTAGGAGGTGTGCCAACGTTTTGGCTTTCACCCCGGAGATGATCTGCCCGCACGCTGGCGGATCCAGCATGACAGAGGCAATACAATGTATCAAAAAGTTGAAGTCAAGTTGAATGAACGCGTCGTCATGTTCCGTGATGGACTGCCGGTAACCGCCCTCGGGCCCGGTCGCCACATCCTATGGGGACGCCGTTACACCGAAGAGCGGTACTACACCGACACTCTGCGATTCAAGGCGCTGCCGCGAGTCCGAGACGTGCTGCCAGCCGATTGGTTCTCTGAGGTGTCTCTAAATGGCCGCCAACGGGGAGTGCTCCTGCGCGACGGAGTACCCCAAGAGTTTTTACGGCCCGGAATACACCGATACTGGACCGTCGATCCATCAGTAAAACTCGTAGTCCTTTCTG
>JAESTW010000520.1 GCA_016763395.1 Kofleriaceae bacterium | reverse complement strand
GGCGGGCCCGCCAGGGTCAATAGTACTCGCGTCGAGGATACTCACTACCGCGACCGCCACTGCAGCGTCTGCCGGGTTCTCTGCGGCATCGGCCGGGCCTAGTAAGGCAATGGCTCCTGCGTCAATCGGGGCCGCACTGGCGACTGCCGAGTTGCCAGAAGTAGCGAAACGTTTTCGAGCGATCATGGACAGCCCAGCCAGCAAAATGATTCCCGCTACAACCATCACGATACGCCGTTGCCGTTGTCGTCCCTCAATCTTGCGCAGATAGCCCACTACCAGGGTGTTGTTTTCGTCGATACTGAGAACCCGATTGAAATATTCGAGTCCACCGACGCTCTTGCTATCCATGAGCGACTGTCCGCGTTCGCAAAGGTAGTCGACTAAGCGTGTTTCCAATGCCATTTGATACGCAGCAGGGGCGGCGAAAAAACGTTCCAGCTCGCCATGGGCAATGGAGAGTCCGCTGCCCTCAATGTATTCTTCCAACGCCTGCTGCATCAGAGAAATGTCCGCAAAGCGATCGTCGGGTTCTGCGGCCAGCGCCGTGTTTATGATACGGGCGAGCTCGCTACCGACGCGAGCGTTTACCCGGCTGGGATCTGGGTACACGCAGTCGGCAATGCGCTTTAGGATTTCGTGTGGGTTTTTGCCTTGAAAGGGCATGTCGCCGGTAACCAGTTGGTAGAGAACAATTCCAACGGCAAATACGTCCGTGCGAAAATCCAAATCCCCACCACGCACATGCTCCGGTGACATATACGCGGGTGAGCCTAAAAGCTGCCCAGTCACAGTCATGCGCTGCATATCCACCATCTGCGAAATTCCGAAATCGGTGAGTTTCACCACCCCATCAGAGCGAATCATAATGTTCTCAGGCTTCACGTCGCGGTGCAAAACGCCGAGGCCATGAGCGTGCGCCAGAGCCCGGCACACTTGAACCGTGATCATCGCACCGATCTCAGGGAAGTGGATCGCGTGCTCACTCGTAAATTCTCGTAGGGTACAACCGTCGATGAACTCGGTGACAATGTAGTTTTCGTCAGAATCCAGCCCGGAGAAATCGTGAATCTCCAAGATGTTCTCGTGGCGCAATTTCGCTACGGCGTGCGCTTCGCGTCCAAATCTTGCCCGCGCTTCTTCGTTGTCGGCCAAGTGGCTGTGCAAAACCTTGATGGCGACTTCGCGATTGAGACTCTTATCAATCCCGCGATAGACCACGGCCATTCCGCCCTGACCGACTTTCTCGATCAGCTCGTACTTGCCGAGTTGTTGTCCTGCACCAATGTTCAAGGAATATCTTGCCTAGCCGGTCTTACGCTATCTAACTATACTTTCTGTCTGACGCCAATGTCAGGCCAGCGTTCACTCACTACAAAAAAGCTAACATCTCCGAGGTCTTAGTTTAGCCGTAGCTTATGGCGTAGGGCAACTCAGCATATGACATCCGCGTCTGTGTTTGTCTACGTGTGACTTAAGTGTGGTCTACTCTGGCGCAATGCGGCTCTGCCCCCTTCGATACGCTCTCGCTTTGTTGGCGGCCCTACTTGTGGGCATGCCTTCCGCGTCTGCCGGGGTTGAGCACTGGCAGCTCAGCGAAGTATTTCAGGATTCGAGCCAGGGCAATGCCAATAGGCGCTTTGTTGAACTGAGTAACACGGAGGGTGGCTGCCTTTTTCCGACTAGCACCTTGGACTTCTACGATGCCGAGGGGCAGCTACTGTCCATTCAATCTCTTGCTCAGGGTACTTCTTGTTTTGGTGCGCCAACCTATTTTCTGCTTGCAACACCGGAAATCACCAGTGAATTCGGAGTTCCGCGAGATCGAGCACTGCTTGCCTCGCTACCGGCAGCAGGGCAGATTTGCTTTTCCTCCTCCCAGACCAACTACGACTGTGTGCGCTGGGGAACGATAAGTAACGTGATCGTAGACCTCTTTGGCCAAGGCGATCAGACAACCATCAGTGTTGGTTCGAATCTCAGTATATCCCGAATTGCGACCACACATCTGGTCGACACCGATTGGCAGGCCCGAAGTCCCAGTCCTCGTCAGCCTAACGACGGCAGCGTATGGATACCGCCGGACGCTGGCCCGCAGCCGGACGCTGGCGCAATTGTGGACGCAGGTGAGGTCTCGGACGCGCGCATGCGAATTGACTCTGGCGCAGGTGCGGACGCGCAGGGCATTGTTGATACCAATGATCGCTATCTAGATCTGGATCCCACTGGTGGCGCTAGCTGTTCGTGCCAGAGCGGGCCGGGTGGTGGCAGCGCCGTGTGGATCTTCGCGCTGCTACTTTTGTGGTGGCGCTCTGGCAAACGAATCAAAGGCTGAGCAGCAGCAGTCCGTGGTGGAAGTGCTCCACAGTTGACGGCCTGTATTCTAATAATCTCACTAGGCCATCGAACTCAGACCGGATATCTACTCTGGTCGCGGACACACTTTGATGAAGTCTCGTATTATTTTTTCGTGATCATGTTGATACTGAAACCCTGTTGCTTTGGCAAAAGCATCGCCGTTAACAACAATCGGATACTTGATGTGAGCAATGGCACCTCGGGGGAGGTTAGGGATTCCCGCTCGTCCCATCGCAAAGCGAAAGAGTGATTCTGGCACTGGGATCTGCGTGCGTTCACACTCTCGAATGAGTACGCTCAATGGGATCGCCATCGGTCCGACAACGTTAAACACGCCGCGAACCTGTTTTTCGATGGCAATGCAAACTGCAGCCGCCATGTCTTCATCGTGTAAAAACTGAAAGAGAGGGTCGAATCCGAGCACACTGGGCACTCGTTTTCCCTTCAAAAAGTTTGCGAGAGTGCCGTGACAAGCGGGCCCCAAGGTGTAGCAAAAGCGCAAGACACAGGTCTTCAGTTCGGGATAGCGCCATAGTGCAGATCCTGCGTAGAGGTCTGCCGCGACGAGATCGCTCAGTTCGGGAAAGGTGTTGACCGAGCTCGGAGGCGCATCTTCCTTGGGATAGAGAGGGCTCTCCGCGCTGGCACCGTAGAAAGTATGTCGTCCGAGAAAGATGACTTGTTTGACATTGTACGTGTGTGAGTGGTCAAAGACGGCGCGCGTCCCCTGCATATTGATGCGATAGCGATCTTCGCTCCGTTGCGTTAAATGCGTGACGGTTGCCATGTGCACAACAACGTCCAGTCGCTCGCTGCGAAACACTTCTTCGGCTCCGCGCTTCCGAATGTCCTCGCGGAAGATACGAACTTCATCGGGGGCATTGGCCCAGCTTCGGCGATCGATACCTATGACCGTGTGGCCATGCGCTAGCAGGCAATGAGTAACCAGGTGTCCGGCCTTGCCCGAGATTCCTGTAATAAGAACTTTCATGAGAAGCTTGCCTCTCCGCGTCCGAGGCGAATTTTCACTCCTCGATCAATTAGCTCTGAAATTCGCGCCCGAACCTGCTCGACGTAGCCCTGGATAACAACGTCGTCCTCGTTGCCCGTGCCTTCGAAATGCATCGGCTCGCTGTAGTAAACTTCCAAGGCCACTGGGCGTGGTATGGGGAGGAGGTAGGGGGTGATTGGAAGGTAGGGGAGGCCAAAGAGCTTAGCAACTCCCTCGAGGTTCGTGATGGTTGGAACCGCATCGCCTCCACCGATGAACGCAAAGGGTACGACCGGGGTCTTGGTTTGCAGTGCCAGGCGAATGAAACCCGTGCCAAATCGGACAAGCGAATTTCGGTCTCCGTAGAGTTTTGCCGTTCCCCGGTGGCCTTCGGGGAAAACCATAAGTAAACGATCGTCTTCAAGCAGGCGCACTGCATGCTCTGGCAGGCCGGTGAGTTGTCCGAGACGACTGTTGAGCTGCGCCATAAAGGGCACTCGATTCATGAATTTGTCGACCATTGCCTGGACAAGCCTCGGCGGATCTGCTTCCAGAAACATGGAGGTGGACACGATAGTGCCGTCGAGAGCCACGCCGCCCGAATGATTGCCGACGAGCATTGCGCGCCCGGAGCTTGGCACATGTTCTATGCCACTCACGCGAACCGTAAAATAGCGATAGTAGAGCTTCGACATGATGGTATACATGCGAGCTAACTCGGTTTTGGAAACCCCGTAGGCGTCTACGCCATAGCGGTTGAAGTCGATCTCAATTCGATCCACTCGATCTGCGATTTCAGGATCGATTAGAAATGCCATTGCCCGCGAGCGTACCAGAAGGATTCGCCAGGTTGGGGCCTGGGCCCTACAGATCGACCATTGGGGGACCATTCCGTGGTCCGGTCATGCTCTGATGCTGGTATCCCTGGTAGACTTTTCGGGGCCGCGCTGGGAATCGAAGCAGGCCTCTGAAATCCATGCACGCGCTAGCAACACCTCTCCGAGATAAACGCATTGTACTGTGCGTGGGGGGCGGCATTGCTGCGTATAAAAGCGTATTGCTATTGCGTGAACTCGTAAAAGCCGGTGCCCAAGTACAAGTGGCGATGACCCAAGCGGCGCAAGAGTTTGTTGGCGTCTTAACCTTTCAGACTCTCAGTGGCCATCCGGTTTTCACCGACATTTTCGACAATGCGCAAGACGCGGATATCGGACACATTCGCATTGCCGACAAGGCCGACCTATTGATAGTTGCGCCGGCAACGGCAAACTTGATGGCACGAATGGTTGCAGGACGAGCGAGCGATCCAGTTACCGCGGCGGTGATTGCCTCTACCTGTCCCGTCCTTTTGGCGCCGGCGATGAACGTCAATATGTGGACGGCGGCAGCAACGATTGACAACGTCACTCGGCTGGCGGATCGCGACTTTCACTTTGTCGGCCCGGACGACGGCTTTCTCGCTTGTCAGTGGACAGGCTCCGGTCGCTTGTCCGAGCCACGAGATATTGTCGAAGCAGCCGCGCGCTTGCTGACAACTCAGGATCTTCGGGGCAAGCGGGTGGC